>JAITCM010000107.1 GCA_031283085.1 Chitinispirillales bacterium
CTTTATTTGAGGTGAGATAAAAACAATTGTGTCGTCCCTGGCGGGACTTTGGGATGGAGCGAGCGTTACGCTACCGGGGGTTAAAACCCCCGGTTAATAAAGTAACGCCGCTGCGCGGCGTTATTAACACTTACGCAAAGACATAGCGTTGAAAATAAAAATGTGTTAACTCGGTCAAATATATTATATTGCTATATGTGGCTTTTTGACGCTATTTGGGGCGGTTTGGGAACACTTGGGGCTACCTATGGGATGGTAGTGTCAAATTTTTTGTTTTTTTCAAGTCAATGCGCCCCCTTACCCGTGAGCACCACCAGCACCGTCCGTATCAATATTTTTATATCCAGCGCTATCGACATATTCTCAAAGTAATATAAATCGTAGAGCACCTTCTGCTTGACATCCTCAATCGACGAATCATACTCATGCTTGACCTGCGCCCACCCCGTAATCCCCGGCTTCATCTTTATCCTGCGGACATACCACGGTATCTCCTGCTTCAGCTTCTCCACGAAGAACGGCCGCTCCGGGCGCGGCCCCACCAGGCTCATCTCGCCCTTCAACACGTTGAAAAACTGCGGTAACTCATCCAACCGCGTCTTTCGTATAAACCGCCCCACCGGCGTTATGCGCGGGTCGTTCTTAGACGCCCACTGCGGGCCGCCCCTGCTCTCCGCATCTATGTACATGGAGCGGAACTTGTATATCACGTAGTTTTTGCCGTTGCGCCCCACGCGCTCCTGCGAATATACGGCCGGCCCCTTTGACGTCAGCCTGACCAAAAGCGCCACGCCCAAGAGCACCGGCGAGCCGAAGACTATGACGCACAGCGATACCGCGACGTCCATTATTCGCTTCACCTGTGCCTCCCACGGCGGCATATGGTCCTGCAGCAGCACCATAAGCGGGACACCGAATATTTGGTTCGTCTTGAAGTGCCCGGAGATGACGTCCATCAGCGACGGCACCATGAAGATGTCTATCCGCAACTCGCCGCAGTAGTCCAATATTTTCGTGATTTCGTTCGGCGACCCGCTCACGCGCCCGATAATCAGCCCGCCTATCCTCTCCTTAGCCGCCACGGCGGGAATATCGGAGTATGTACCCATCACCGGCAATCCGGCGCAGAGGCTCCCCCGACGATTGCCGTTGTCGTCTATGAACCCCACTACCCTGTAGCCTAATTGCGGGAAAGAGTTGATGTCCTTCAAAAGCCGCTCCCCGTCGCGGTCGGCCCCCACGATGAGCACTTTCTTCATCGCTATCCCCTTGGAGAACAGGCCGACAAGCACGGTGTGCGTTAGGAAGCGGTCGGCAGTGGCGAAGAACAGCATACAGGCCCCGTAGGTGAAGAGCGTGGCGAACTTGGTGGGCGTCAAAAATTTGCGTATGTCGCCGGTATGCGCGAACTCTATTATCTGCGGGGCTCCGGTTACGAGAAATATCATGAACAGCCCGAATAGGACGGTACGGGCTACAACGAAAAACTCGTCGATACGCGACTCTTTTATCCAGTCGCGGTAGAGGCCCGTGAAGTAGAAGAGGACAATCCAGCCGCCGCAGAGGATGAGAGACGGCTCGACATAGGTAAAGGTTGCCGGGACTTCGGAGACGGAAGCGGCGAAGAGGCCGGTGCGGAAGCGGAGCCAATACGCGGTAAAGAACGCTACGTTTAGGGCGATTGCGTCGAATAGCAGGGTTATCAGTTTTTCCAGAAAACGTGAGTTCATTGTTTTTAATATTTATGATGTTTTGCAGGGGCGAACCGTGTTTGCCCAAGCCGTTAAATCGAATTTTATTTATCCCCTGACAAGCCCTTCAAAAAATTCCGGCCCCTCTTACAGGGGCGACACCTTATTATTTACTGTGCCGAATACATCATTTCTCAGAATTATATCTCACCAGCTTTTCCCATTCAATCCTGCCTTCATCGTCACAAAATAATTTAGTGAATTCCACCGTAAATTTATTAATCATTCCCTCATACAATTCCATGTACTCTTCGTTACGTTCTTTCGCTTTATGCCCCAGCGGCTCAATGATATTCAAATAAAGGTCTTTGTCTCCGCCGATAAATTCCCAAAAAGCCTGTCCGCAAAATTTAAAATACGAGCCTTTATCGGGGTTTCTGTCCTGACCGTAACAGCAACCGTTTACGCATACTGTTTGCAGCGTCGAGCGGCTTGTTCGCAATGTTTTTTTTGCCGCGTCAAACATATTTTTCATTTTTTCAATTTGAGCCGAGTTTCCCCAGTTCGGACCTGATTTTATCGAAACGATATAACGGACATTTTCCTTATCAAATTCCAAATCAATCCCTTTCGTTGCAGACTTTCGGCCCCCATAGACCTTTCCGTTTATAAATATCGCCAAGCCTTCAAGCCAATCGCCGAACATTGTTTCCTCGCTTGAGGAAATATACGCCTCAATGAGTTGCTTTACTATTTCGCCGGACTCTCTTAGGTTCTTTGCCTTAAACAGATACGGGTTTTTCTTTTTTAATACCTGCTTCAGCGACAGCGTTTTTATTTTAGCTATCCTTTGCATATGAAACTGAACGATGTTGTTTTCCACATATTCGATAACATCAGCTATTTGCAACGGCATATTCTTTCTCCTCTTCAAATAAATACAATTCCTTTCCCTCCATCCCTGTTTTCACCTTTTGGCAATACTCTTCCAAAACATCTATTCCAACGGCATTTCTCCTTAATCTTTCGGCGGCGAACAACGTTGTCCCGGAACCCATGAACGGGTCCATTACCGTGTCGTATTCTTTGGTGAAGAGTTTAATGAACCAGCTGGGCAATTCCACAGGAAAAGCGGCGCTATGGCTTTTATTGCCGCATTCCGTAGACAAATGTACCACATTCGTCGGGTATGCCATATCGCGGGTCAGCCAATTCGATATGTTTTTGCCGAAACCGCTTCCAACCCGAGAGCAGTCTCTGATTTTATCCGTCTCGCTAAGGTTTCTAAGCCGCGTTTTCGCCCAATCCCCCATAGGTACCATGACGGCTTCCTGATACATATTGAACCGTTTCGTCTTATTAAACTGTAAAAGCCTTTCCCAGGCGTCCCTAAAGCGGTTCGGCCATTTACCCGGATAGCAATTTTTTTTGTGCCAGATAAATTCCTCCGTCCATAGCCAACCCTGCCTGCGCATTTCCAATATGAGCTCCATAACGTAGGTGCTTCTTTCGCCGTTTACGACCTTTTCCTTGATATTCAATATAAAGGTGCCCGTCGGCTTCAATACCCGCAAAAGTTCCTTGGATATGGGTAAAAACCACTCTACGTACTTGTCGGCCGGTATGCCCCCATAAGTATCCTTTCTTTGGTCGGCATACGGCGGCGATGTTACTATGAGATCAACGCCGTTGTCTTCCATATCTCTTAGGACATCTGCGGCATCGCCGCAAAAGACATCAACGTTTAGCGGTTTATATTCCTTATCGTGGCATATAATCATCCTGTTAATCCCCCCCAACAAGCCTCTCAAAAAACTCCGGCCCCTCTATCGTGTTGATACTTTGGCCTTGCGCCTCGGCCTCACAATATCTTCGCGCGCTGTCAACTTTTATACCCTCCCCGCACATACAGAACGGCACCGGCGAGGCGTCGTGGGTCTTGGTGGACAGCGCCGTTATGTGGTCGGGGGAGACGGCTATTCGCAGATTGGGATTTTTCGATTGATACTCCAGCATCTCCCCTACCGCGTACCTGTCGAACTCCTCTATGGCCTGTATCTTTTTCTCCAGCACTCCCTCGTGGCTGGTCTCGTCGGGGGCTTCTATGTGCAGATAGACGAAGTCCTCGTCGGACTCGAAGGCGGCAACGGCCGCGGCCGTTTTTCCCGCGTAATTTGTCCCCAAGTAACCGGTTGCTCCGTCCACAATACGTACCGTCAATCCGGCCAATTTCCCCAAACCGCGTACTAAATCAACGGCGGATATCACGGAACCGGTTATGCCGTAGCGCTCTTTTAACGTCGGCAGCGTTACGGCGGGGCCTTGACCCCATAGCCAGATGTCCGTCGCGGCGTGGCGCGTTTCGGCTTCGCTCAATGCGCTTTGTTGAAGCTCGGCAATAACGGCTTTTGCGCGGTTCATTATCGATAACACATAATCCCTATCCCCGGCGGCGCCGCCTTTGGGCAGGTATGTGTCAACCTTTTGACCGGTGATGTCGTGCGGCGGGGTGCATTCTAATTTTGCGCCGATTTTTTTTACCGTCAACAAGTGGCGGTAGCTCACGCCGGGATGGAATTTCAGCTCCCCGTCAATCCCTAAAGATTTTTGCAACGCGTTGATAACGGCGTGGGCGGCTTCGGTCGATATGTGACCGGCGGAGTAGTCCTTCATTACGCCGTCGGCGATTGTCACCAGATTACATCGGAAAGCGACGTCGTCGGGGCCTAAGGCGATTCCCATGCTCGCCGCCTCTATGGGGGCGCGGCCGCTGAAGTAGCGGCGCGGGTCGTATCCCAACAAAGACATATTGCCGATGTCGCTTCCGGGGAGAAATCCGTCGGGAATCGTGGACAGGAGGCCGATACGTCCGGAGGCCGCTATCCTGTCCATGTTGGGGGTGGCAGCGGATTCAAGAGGGGTCCTTCCGCCGAGAGACGGGATGGGAAAGTCGGCCATGCCGTCGCCTACCAATATCAGGTATTTTTGTTTCATGTTCATATTGATTTATCCGTTCTTTACCGTAACAATTGTTCCACAATCTCCCTCATCTCCCCAATGTCAATCACCCTGTCATGCAATACTTTTTTCTCCGTCAACCCGTCGACCGCCCGATGTATTGAACCTGCCCCTAACGAGGATAGCGTTTTTATCGACTCAAACTCATCCCCGTTAGCATTTATCCCCAAACCCTTTAATACGTCGGGGGCGAATTTGAAGGGGCTGGCGGTTGAGGTTATTATTACCGGGACGCCGTCATTCCTGTTGATACCGTTAATACAGCTAACCGCCACCGCCGTGTGGGTGTCCGTTACGTAACGGCTCTCGCGGTAGACATCGCCTATCGTTTTCAACACCTCCCCCTCGCCCACCCACCGAGCCTCCACCAATTCCCTCATCTTTCCCGTCATATCCGTATCAACGGAAAAACGTCCTTCCTTAGCCAGAGATTCATACCAATCGATAATCTTTCCGGCGTCCCTCCCGGACATCTCGAACAAAAATCTTTCTAAGTTTGACGAGACCAATATGTCCATAGACGGCGACATAGTCTTGTGGAACTCGCGGTCTTTTACGCTGTACTCGCCGCTCTTGAAAAAGTCGGTCAATACATTATTCTTATTCGAAGCGCAGACAAGGCGGCGGATTGGCAGGCCCATCTCGCGGGCGTAGTAGCCTGCCAGTATATTGCCGAAATTGCCGGTGGGGACACAGAAATCGACATTATCACCGTAAGATATTGCCTTTGTCGATACTAAATCCAAATAAGACTTAACGTAGTAGACTATCTGCGGGCAAAGGCGCCCCCAGTTGATAGAGTTGGCGGATGAGAACTTCACCCCGCGATTCGCCGCCCTGTCCCTCAGCGCGCTATCCCCGAACAGCGCTTTAACGCCGCTTTGACAGTCGTCGAAATTCCCACGCGCGGCAATAACCGTTGTATTATTCCCGTCCGTAGTGGCCATCTGCAACCGCTGTATTTCGCTTACGCCGCCGTGCGGATAGAAAACGGCGATGGATATTCCGTCCCGATTCTTGAACCCCTCAAGCGCCGCCTTGCCGGTGTCGCCGGAGGTCGCCACGAGTATCAGCGTGCGGGAATTATCATTACACTTGACTTTCGAGAACCGCATGAACCGCGGCATGATTTGCAACGCGACATCCTTGAACGCGGCGGTAGGGCCGTGCCACAATTCCAGTATATAACGATTACAGCCGATGGGAACCGTCTTGACAACTTCGGGGATGTCAAAACTTTCGGGCGTATAAGCCCCGTTTACGCAGGTATGAATTTCGCCGTCGTCAAATCCGCCCATAAACGGGGTCAGCGCGGCGGCGGCAACCTCCTGATACGACCGCCCGGCCAACTTTGAAAAATCTACTCGTGGAATCTCTTTTGGGACGAACAACCCGCCCGAAGACACCATCCCCTCCGTCACCGCCCCGGCAAACGACAACGGCTCCGAGTTGCCTCTTGTGCTGATGTAGCTAACATCCATATTTCCTGCGCTTGATAGGGTTTCTCCAGCCGCGCAACGTTTGAATCGCCTCGCGGATAATATTTATATCGTTATCGGACATTGCAAATATATCACGCAACACAAGTTTATCGCCTAAATTATACGCGGCTTCAACGCCGAATTCTTTGACGGTTTCATTTAGCTTAAAATATATGCTTGACACCCTATCTTGCGGAATATTTTTCACAATTTCCAATTTATCGGCTTCTCCGGGTATTATGACGAAACTCCCGCCTCCCAGTGCGTGGACATTTAGCTCCAACGATAGCAACGTTAGGCTGTTATACCAGCGGCATAATAATTGCCACGCCGAAATATCTTTCAAATATCCGCATAAAAGGCTGTTTGAAACGACATATTTCCCGCTATTTACGACCATTTTCGGCGTTTCTCCGAATACGGACAGTATTACATCGGGTACTTCGACGTTGGGCGTGACATACCACGGATTGCGCTTACGGCACTTGTAACGCCGATGAACTCCCATTGTTTCGCCGCTTTGTATATAAAGCCTGTCGCCCTCCGTAATTTTACCAGGGACGTACAAATTAGACCGGCACTCCCCGGCCTTTACCTCAATCCCTATGCCGGTGCCGCCGTTCACCTCTTTCGCGTTTAGAATAGCCGGAAATAAATTCTCTTCATGTAGCGAGTACCGCGACACAACGTCCGCGTTTGGGTGAAAATACTTTTTGTCCGCCGACACATACCCTATCTTGAATTTACAGTTTTCGATAATCGGCCTGATAGTACCCGTTTCTTTTAATTGTTGAAACAATTGCCGCTGCTTTGGCGTTAATAGCGTGCGCACAAACGGTTTCTTACCGTTTACTATGTCGGACAACGGTATCCGTCGACCGCTTTTTAACCTGTTATTGAAAAAATCGCTTATCGTATCGTATATGTCATAATTTACATACGCGGTTTTACCGCCTTTGCCGTCCGCGAAAAGAAGTACGGTTTCAACATCGACTTCAGGGAAAAAATCCTCATAAATACGGCATATTGATAGATTTGAGAAATTTTGCGACAAAACATTCCAAAGACCGTGCGCGTAACGGGTATAGGTAATTTCAAAAGGCAAAACAAACGCCAGCCGGCCGTTCGGCTTAATCGCGGTAACGGCGTGCAGAACGAACGGAAACCACAAACTTCCGTTGTCGGGGCACTGTACTATATGCTTTTCGATAACGTGCCGAGCGTTCACGCGCTGCGCCGGCGGCAAATTCTTTATCCCGACATACGGAGGGTTTCCCACAACCGCGTCAAACTGACTGTCGAAATACAGCGATAAAAAATCCGTTGTCAACGTGTTAAGCGTTTTAACGTTAAATTGTTCGCGGAAGCTATCGGCTACTTTCGGCTGTATTTCAACCGCCGTAATATTCGGCGCAGCGTTACCCAGCGCCCTGAAACGAAAAATCATCTTCTCAATAAAAACGCCTTCGCCGAACGACGGCTCCAAAACGCTGTCCGTGCGCTTTTGAATCGCCCAATTGGCAACGCGCTCGGCTACCTTGCCCTCGGTATAGAATGAACCCGTTAATTTTTGATTTTCGATAAACATAACTATCCGTTCCTTTTACTACAACGGCTTTCTATCATTATATGTCTTTACTATGTCGTCAAAGAAATTGTCGATGCTTAACAACGGCAACGTATCGATAAGCATCGGCGGATCTTTTTCAAAATCAACCTTAAGAAACGCAAAATGCTCATACTTGTCTTTGGGGGCACGCCAATCGGCTCTGCCCGCAATGCGCTCAAAAAGCCGCTCGGCCCGTTCGAGATTTACCGATTCATTGACCCCGTCTTTAATCGAACGTTTCGGCAATAGATAAATATAACACAAAACCGCCATAGGAAATCTGTCGTGCAACGATATACAATCGCCGATTATTTCCTCATAGTATGTTAAAATATTTTTAGCGACAGACGACATTTGGCTACGTATTCCGATTATTATTTGCGGACCGTTTATGTTTTCAATAACAGCCACGTCAACATCTTTCGGCTTATGGGAACCGTATATCGTCGCTTCTTTGATAATTTGAAAATCGCCGTCGACGATTCCTGCCGTATGCAACTCGGAAATACAATAATCGTGCAGTACGTTAATAAACGCCTGATTGCGAACGGAGGCCACCGGCGCGTTCAGATAAATATCTTTCATTCGCCGCAAGCAATCTGTCAATTCCAGCCTTTGTATCGGCATAATGCGCTTCCACCTATTCCTCTATTCTTATAATCTGCGTAGGCGCCCTGACAAACGCTTCTTTTTCTATCTCCCTAACCGCCCTCCTGACCCCGCGTTCCATTGCCTTGTGGGTTATAATGATTACCGGCACCCACGCTTCGCCCGCTCCTTCCTTCTGCATGACGGATGCTATGGATATCCCCTCCGCCCCCAAACGGCTCGTTATTGAGGCCAGCACGCCGGGATTGTCGCTCACGTTGAAACGCAGGTAGTACCGGCTCTCTATCCGCTCAATGGGAACAAGCGTTACCCTTTTGTCCGTCCGATAGTAGTCCATGGGCACGCGCTTTGGGCAGCCGTCGGCGATGTTTCTCGCGGCGTCTATGATGTCGCCCACCACGGCGGAGGCGGTGGGCATCTCGCCGGCGCCCCTGCCGTAGAGGAGTATTTGCCCCACGGCGTCGCCCTCAAGCAGCACCGCGTTGAACACGTCGGAGACCGAGGCGAGTATGTGGCCTTTGGGGAGCATGGCCGGATGTACGCGTACGTCAAGCCCGTCCGCGCCCCTCTTGATGATGCCCAGCAGCTTGACGACGTAGCCGAGCTCCGCGGCGAACTTGATGTCCTCGCCGGCTATGCCCGTTATCCCTTCCACAGAGAACGCGCCGTAGGGGACGTAGCCGCCGCTGGCAAGGGAGGCGAGTATGGCGGCCTTGTGGCCGGAGTCGCCGCCGCCTACGTCGAGGGTGGGGTCGGCCTCGGCGTAGCCGTTCTCCTGAGCCGCCGCGAGGGCGTCGGCGAAAGGCAGGCCGTGAGCCGCCATTTGCGTCAGGATATAGTTGCAGGTGCCGTTGATTATCGTCCGAATGCTTTGTATCTCGTTTCCGATAAGCCCCTCGCGGATGGACTTGATGACGGGCATACCGCCGCCGACCGAAGCCTCGAAGTAGAGGGAGACGCCGGCCTTGTCCGCCGTCTCGAAAATCTCCGGCCCGTACTCGGCAATCAGCGCCTTGTTGGCGGTGACCACGTGCTTTCCGCGTTTGAGGGCGTCTAAGACGAGCGTGCGGGCGAAGCCGGTGCCGCCGGCGAGTTCTACGACGATATTTACAGATTCGTCATTTAGTATGTCATTGGGATCGGCTGTACAGACCGCGTCGCGGACGGGGAGCATAGAGAAGCGCCGGGTCACCTTGTCGGCGACGCGGGCGAGGCGCATATCCAGCCCTAATGCGCTTTTGAAGCAGTCGATACGGGTGTTTAGAGCTTTAACGACACCACCGCCTACGGTGCCCGCGCCTACTATGCCTATGTTGATTTTGGCCATAACAGTGTTTATCCTTTCAATCGTAAAATCATTAACGTCAAAATCATGTATCGGCAACACCTTCGATAAACAGGCCGTCTCGTCGCCTCGCTCATCACAAAGACTGTTATTGCGAGCGTTGCGAAGCAATCGGCGTTGCCAATATCAAATACTACTCCTCATTAAACTTCCCCTCAAACAACCCAATAACCGCCTGTACGGCTTCCTGTTCGTCCTCCCCGTCCGCCCTCACCGTTACCACCGTCCCCTTGGCCGCGGCCAGCATCATTACGTTCATTATGCTTTTGGCGTCGGCGATGTTTCCGTCCCTTACTAATTCCACTTTGGACTTGAACGTGGTCGCGGCACGCACTATCGACCCCGCCGGCCGGGCGTGGATGCCTAATTTGTTTATTACCGTCACGTTTTTTTCGAACATTATCTGCTCTCCGTCTTTTTCTTTCTTCCGAATCCAAGCCGGACTCTGAGTTTCAGGGCATCTTGCCGCACCTCGCCTACCAATGTGTCCACGCTTGCTATAACATCTTTCAGTTCTTTGTAGAAAGACTCGTCCGTGTACAGTTTGCCAAGCGAACCCTTGCCGCCCTCAATGTCTTTAAGTACGCCCTGCACGTCTACGACCAGCGACTCGGCTTGCGTTACCAAGGCCATGCCTTTGGTTATTAACTGATCGCCGCCTGTCACTATGCTGTCTATGCCGGGACCGTTTCTCGCTATGAGCTGCTTCAGGTCGGCGGAGACCTTCTTCAGGTCGGACATGGCGGCGTTAAGGACCGGTTCGTTTCTTATCAGCAGCCTGTTGGCCACTATGCAGACGGTGTCCAACCTGCCCACAATGCTGTGGAAGCGGTTGATGAAAGCCGTGTCGCCTATGGTGGCGTCGAGTATGCCGGCCACGTTGACCACTAAGGTTTCGACCTCGGAGAGCACCGTGCCGAGCATTCCCATTGCCTCCGATATGCCGGTGTCGAAGCGGCCCCGTATGACGACGGTGTCCTTAGAGTCGGCGGTGATGAACGGGATGGTATTGCCGTGGGGGGAGAGGGTGACACCTATGCCGCGCTCTCCCAAAAGCCCGACGTTCACCACTGATATGCGGACTGAGTCGGTCATACGTATCTTCTTGTCTATGTTCAGAATCGTGCCGACCTCCGTGCCCCTCAGTTCTATCGTGGAGACGGTGCCCTTCTTAACGCCGTTTATGTAGACCGGGTCGCCCAACTGCAGGGTGCCGACCTCAGGGAAGAGCACGAAGTAGTTGACCATCTTGTTGGCCAGCGAGGCCTCCTTGAGCCATAGCATCCCCGCTACGAGGATGAATAGCGCACAGAGTATCGAGGCGCCCACGATGAGGTCAACGTTCATTCTCTTCAAGGCGCAATCCTTTCGAGCCTCACTTGTGGCTCTTCACCTTCTCATTCAGCTTCTTTAGCTGGCGCTCCGCTTTCTCAACCGCCTCGTCAACGGCTTTACCGATATTTTCGGCCTTGGCAAGCCCCACAACCTCATGGTTGCCCCGGACGTGCATGGTGATTTCAACGGTCTTATCCAAACTTTCGTTGTCCAAAACGACGCGGCAAGAGGTTATCCCCTCACAAAACTGCTCCAACTTGCCAACCTCGGCGACAATAGCGTCCTGCAACTCCTGTGAAGCCTTAGCTTTAGTATGACGCGATGTAATTTGAATTTCCATAAAAAGCGTACTCCCCTTTCGTTTCGTATTTGCTTTGAAAACAGCGGAAAAACAAGGCACTCTCCGTATATAAATATATATTCACGCCTGAAAAAAACAAAATATCGGTAAAAAGATTTTGACTTTAATAACCGGGATATATTATATTGATAATATATTGACGCCGCAGGGGCGTCTTGTGTTCGCCGGTCTTTTGGCGACGCGGGTCCGGCGGCCGCAGGCCACCCCCTACGGTAGCTTGTGTTTTGACGTTTTTAAATTTGATTCTTAATTATTTGATTTAAAAAAAAGGAAAGACCATGGACGCAAAGGGGCGCAAGGTTTTAACCGGCTTGACCAGGCTCGGCGGCGAGCAGGAAGTTTTTGACTTGTCCATCGCGGTCAAAATGACCGAGGAGGCAGTTTTGGCGCTCCTTAAGGCGTTGAATGACGAGGGGCTTGTCTCTTGTCGCCGCGACGACGGCGGAAAAGAGTTTTGGAGCGTGGCGGACGCGAAAGCGGCGGCGCCGACCGGTTCAGGAGCCAAGGATTCCGGGTCGGCCGCCGCGGCCGGTAAAAAGAGGGGCAAAGCCACGGCGGCGGGCCCGGACGACCGCTTCGACGAGTTCGTATTAGACCCCAAGGCGGCATCGCCCGCCCCGGCTCCGGCGCCGATACCCTCCGCTGAGGCCGACAGCTTCGAGCCCGCGCCCTCCGCCCCCGCCGTCAAAGATGCCACCGCGGCGGAGGAGGCCGAGTTCGAACCCATACCGCCCAAGGCAGAGAACAGGGCAAAGGGCGGCGCCGACGCCGAATTCGAGCCCAAGCCTGATAAGGAAAAAACGGCCAGGCCCTCCAAGAAGAAGGCCGCCGGCCCGGACGGCGACCCTTCCGAACCGAAGCCGGCCAAGGAGAGCAGGGCGGAGCGGGAGTTCTCCGCCGGGCCCGACGACCACTTTGACGAATTCGCGGAGCGAGTGCCCTCAAAGCCCAACCTGCCGATTCCGCTGATGGCCGGGGCGGCGGTGCTCATCCTGATAATGATATTGTTCATTGTGGGCGGCGGCGGCGGAAAGACGAAAAAGAATATCAAGACCGCCGTGGAGGACGTCAAGACCGAGTTTGCGAGCAAGTTGGACTCGCTTGGAACGGCTACGGCGGCGGAGATTGATAAGTTGCGGGCCGAAAACAAGGCGTTTCGTGACGAAATCAACGCTCTGAAGGCCGAATCAAGGAAAGCGGCGGCTTTAGATGCCGCAGCCAAGAAGGGGGCGGCGGACAAACCGAAGCCACCGGTTAAGAAAAGGTAATTAACGTCACGCAGGGCGAACCGTGTCCGCCCCCGCGTTGATAAAATTAACGACACAACAGTCATAAAAATCTTTTCAGAAGGAGAGGTATATGGGCAGAGGCGACAAGCGCACTCGCAAGGGCAAAATCTTCCGCGGCAGTTTCGGAAAATCGCGTCCTCGTAAAATCAAGCAGAAAGCGTGATTTTTTATTTGGTTTTGTATCTTGCCATAATGTATATTTTGTAATCTTTAGGATTGTTGTTTTTCAGGGCCCATAACTCAGTCGGTTAGAGTAGCGGACTCATAATCCGTTTGTCCTAGGTTCGAGCCCTAGTGGGCCCACTTTTATATCAAAGGGTAGCAGGGGTGTTATGATACAAGACTTGGAGTACCTTGTAAAGTTGCAGGAAATAGACCTGAAGGTGCGGGAGCAGGAGTTGGCCAAGGAGCAGTACCCTGTGGCCGTCGCCGATTTGGAGAGACGCATAGCGAGCGCGTGTGAGATGAGCGTCGACAACGTGAACAGGCTTGCGCGACTGGCTTCCGAGGTAACGGCGGCGAACGAGCAAGCGGCAAAGTTACGCGAGAGCCTCGGCAAGAGCCAGGAGAGGTTGAGTTCCATCCAAACCAATCGGGAGTACGACGCGGTACACAAGGAGATAGAGGCGCAGAAGGCTCTGCTGGCCTCCGCGGAGAGCAGAAAGTCCGCTATAGAATCCGACATAGAGAAAGGCAAGGCGACGCTGGAAGAGGCGGAAAAGGCATACGAAAGCGCCAAGGCGGAGTTGCAGCCGCAAATAGACGACCTGATGGCCAAGATTGGCGCGATAGACTCGGTCATAGCTGAAATAATAGCGGAACGCGCCAAAATAAGCCCCATGGTAAGCCTCCCCACAATGCGCACCTACGACTCAATAAGAAAAAAGAAAAAGAGCGGTCGGGCGGTCTCTTTGGTAAACCAGGAAAAAACCTGCGGTGTCTGCTTTATGATACTCCAACCCCAGTTGTGCAGCGAAATCCGGAGGGGCACAAAAATCATACTTTGCGAGAATTGCGGGTCTATGCTGATATGGGATGAGGCCGCGGGTAGCTGATGGCGACCGGCAATATCAGACTTTATACCCGAATGTTGTCTTATATGCGCCCATACGTCGCGCTAATCGTCGCGGCGCTGGTTTTGGCTCTGTTCGCCGTGGCCTTTGAGGGACTCTCCCTTTGGTTCAGCGCCTCTTTAGTCCAGACCATATTCAGCCACGAGGCGCCCGTTTTATCAAAACCCGAATACACCCTCTCCAACGCCAACATCATCCTCAAGTACTGGACGTACAGCGCCATAGGCCAACGCGAGCCTCTCGCCGCGCTAAAGACCGTTTGCGCCATGATGGCACTCTCCTTCCTCATGAAAAACATCTTCATCTACCTCAAAGGCATCGCCATGTACCGCCTCAACCTTTCCGTGGTGCGGGATATGCGCAACCGGCTCTTCACGCACGCGCTGGCCCTTCCGGTCTCCTACTACGACCGCACGAAGTCCGGGAACATCGTCTCGCTTGTCGTCAACGACGTGACAAACATCAACAACTCTATGACCGGCACCTTTGACAAGATATTCGTGGAGCCGATGCGTCTGCTCTTCTTCGTGTGTACGCTGTTCGTCATAAACTACAAGTTCACCTTAGCCATATTCGTGATATTCCCCGTACTTGGCTACCTGATAACTCTTATCGGGCGCACCGTGCGGCGCAGGAGCACGCGGGTGATGGAGCATATGGCGGCGCTGCTCTCCATCCTCCACGAGACCGTCAGCGGCGTACGGATTGTCAAAGTTTTCGGGACGCAGGGTACCGAATCGACAAAATTTAAAGATGAGAACAACCGCTTCGTCCGCCAGTCCTTCCGGTCGAACTACATAGGCGCCCTCGCGAGCCCTATCACGGAGGTGATGGGGGTGATAGTGGTGGTGACACTCCTTTGGTACGGCGGCAACCAAGTGCTGGTCTCCGACGGTTTCGGGGCGGAGGACTTCACGCGGTTCTTAGTCTTCCTCTTCTCCATATTCACGCCGCTGAAAGAGATAAGCAAGCTCAGTACAACGCTGCAGAGCGGTTTCGCCTCCGCCGACCGGGTTTTCGCCGCGCTTGACTCGGCGACGGAAACAGCGGTCATTTCGACTTCGCCACGGGGCATTTCGACTTCGCTCAATGACCAGGGGCGAAGTCAAAGCCCGGCCGTGCCGTTCAATGATAAAATAGAATTCTCCAACGTCAATTTCAGCTATCCGGGATGCGAGGAGACGGTACTCAAGGATATAAGCTTCGAGATAAAAAAAGGCAGTATTACCGCCCTCGTCGGTTCCAGCGGCAGCGGTAAGAGCACGACGCTTGACTTGTTGCCGCGCTTCTACGACATCACAGGCGGGAAAATTTCCATCGACGGCGGCGACATACGCGAAATGGACTTAGCGAGCCTGCGAAAACTGTTCGGCATAGTCGCCCAGGAGACCTTTCTATTCAACGACACGATATCAGCCAACATAGCCTATGGCTTGCCTTACGCCCCAAAAGACTCCATAGTAGCCGCCGCAACCGCCGCCAACGCCTGGGAGTTCATAGAGAAACTGCCGAAAGGCTTAGACACATTGGTAGGCGAACGCGGAGTAATGCTCTCCGGCGGCCAGCGTCAACGCCTGTCTATAGCAAGGGCTCTGCTTCTAAACCCCCCTATCCTAATATTAGACGAAGCAACCTCCAGCCTGGACACAGAATCGGAGCGCCTGGTCCAAGCCGCCATAAACAACGTAATGGAAAACCGCACTGTATTAGTAGTAGCCCACAGACTGTCAACAATCCGCCACGCCGACCAGATATTAGTCCTGGAATCGGGAACCATAGCAGAACGCGGAACGCACGGCGAGCTTCTATCCCGAAATAACCGGTATAAATATTTTTATGATATTCAATTCGCGGGCAGTTGATACTAAGACCACAGATACTCTTTCGGCCCCAGTTCATACAAATCGTTTCCCTTACTGTCAATAGCCACGATAAGCGGCAGCGACTCCGTCTCGAACTTATGCACCGCTTCCGTGCCCAACTCTTCGTAGCAGATTATTTGCGACGACTTTATGCGGGAGGATATCAGCGCCCCGGCTCCGCCCACGGCCGCCATATATATAGCGCCGCACTCCTTTATGGCCTCGATTACCGCGGGCCCCCTGCCGCCTTTGCCTATCATCGCGGCAAGGCCTGTTTTGCGCAGGATGTCCGGGGTGTAAACGTCCATGCGGGAGCTTGTGGTGGGTCCGGCGCTGCCTGTCACCGATGTCTTTGTGGGCGGGGTTGGGCCGCAGTAGTAGAGCGCCTGATTTTCCAAGTTTATCGGCAAAGGCCTGCCTTTCTCGAAAAGCTTCATGAAGCGCTTGTGGGCCGCGTCGCGGGCGGTATAGATCGTGCCGGACAGTCGTATCCGGTCGCCGGCGCGGAGCGGCGTCAGTATGTCCTTGTTGACAATCGGAAATGTCAAGTCTATCGGCGGTTTAAGCGGCATGACGTATTACCTTTCAAACCGGCACGCCGTTTTCGTACAGAAATTCCGGGGCAAAATCAAAACTCCCGTCCCACGCTACCGTCCCGTGCTCGATATTCGCACGGGTAAAATAGACGGGGTTCTTCAACTTCACGAAAATCCCGTCGTTTATATGCGGCTCGTAATCAAATACCCTGGTTTCGCCGTTATTGAAACCGAGCCGGACCTTGTAGCCATCCAGCCGTTCTAAAGACGTTACATGGAGTATCACTTTCATCTCCTACTTCAACGGGTCTATCGGCATAACCGGCATCTTGTTTTTAACCAGTTTCCATTCTGTTTCCAACTCTTCTTTATGCAAAATAGCCCACGCCTCGACTAATCTTTTCTTGTTACGCGGCAATTCCCCTTCAATAACATTACCGTCCAAATCAAATTTCGCTTCATACTCGCCGAATTCCGCGTGAAAATGCGCCGGCAAACGGTCATCCCAGTACATGGTAATGATGATTCCGTAAAACACGGTTATTAGCGGCACAAATTCCCCCCTAAAACGTATTAATCTTTGATTATGGAGCTGACAGGGATCGAACCTGCGGCATCCAGCTTGCAAAGCTAGCGCTCTCCCAACTGAGCTACAGCCCCTTATAGCTATGAAAGAATGGTGGGCTTGGAAAGACTTGAACTTTCGACCCCTGCCTTATCAGAGCAGTGCTCTAACCAACTGAGCTACAAGCCCATTTTTCTATATAGTCTTTGTTCATAAAATCCCAAAAGGATTTCTTTTCCACGTTGCGCACGGGGGCGGTTAGGGAAGTCAATTTTTTGAATTTTTTTAAACGCATACCATGCAGGCATCCACCTTGAAATCTTTTACACCGAGCAGAGCGTATCCCTTTTCCCCGTCGATAAGCGCCGTCCAAACCGTCTTAACGGACGGCATAGAATAACTTCTCGCCGTCCGTGTGGAAATCTTCAATGAGTAAAATTTACTTAGCGTAAGCGGTTGTAGTAGAAAACAAGTAATACCATTTTGTCACAGACGAAACCGATTTGCCCTCAGACTCCGCCTTTCTCACCGCCTCAACATAAGTAGGATAACCGGTGTCAATAAGGCCCAGCCAAACCGAATAAGACCCTATAGCCCCCGCCCCTTCAGACGCACTGCCCGCCGCCCCAAAACCGCCGATAAGCCCGTGACCCCCGGCTACCCCGCCGATAGTCGTCATTGTTGTACATCCCGCCATCACACTAACACACATTGCTACGGCGATTATTGCCAGTACCTTTTTCATAAAACTAAACCTCCATGCTAAATGATTGTGACATTAAGAAATGTGAACATATAGAATAAATGGAAATGCAATACGGGCATCAGGTCAATCGTCCGCGACAGACAGTCACGTTGTCGCGTACTCCATAGAAAGGAGGTGATCCAGCCGCACCTTCCGATACGGCTACCTTGTTACGACT
>JAITCM010000113.1 GCA_031283085.1 Chitinispirillales bacterium
TACTTAAAAGGGGTAAATGGCGGGAAAATGCCTAATTTGGGCGGAAAATGCGGTTTTGGGGGGATTTTGGGGACGGCTAAGTAGGGGAGTGTGCGGGATTAAAGGGATAGTTCCCAAAATTTTTGATGTTGCCCCGAAACGCCAAAAAGATAAAAAGGACAAAAATATGCGATTAATCAAAACGGACTACCGGTCAACGGTGGCAGAACTCACCGCACGTTGACTTTGATGACGTTAAAACAATCGCGAAGTATTTAAGCCTTGATGTCAGATATTATTTGGAACGTCGGGCGTGAGGCGCGTGTTGTAAGGTATATATGACAGCAAATACGCCGCCGAATTAAATGCGGCGTGCTACTATGTTCTTCGCCGTTTTTAACGCGCCCATTATCGTCCTACTCCCCCCGCGCCTCCATGCTCAACGCGTGGTGGTGGAACGCCTCCGCTCTTGCGAATGTCGGAACGATTTCCATTGCGGACTTCAGGCCTTTCAGCGACACCTTGGCTATTGATACGCGCTTTTGGAAGCTCTCCACGCCCAGCGGCGAGGCGAAGCGCGCCGTACCGCCGGTCGGCAGGATGTGGTTTGTGCCAATGAAGTAGTCGCCGAGAGCGGTCGGTGTGTCCGTTCCTATGAAGATCGCGGCGGCGTTGGCCACGTGCCAGGCGTCGTCGTTGGCCGTTTCCGTCATAAGTTGCAGGTGTTCGGGGGCTATAATGTCGCAGAGTTCCAAGCTCTCGCTGCGCGACGTTGTGACGAAGATTGTTATCGCGTGTGGCGGCAGTTTCATAAAAGCCGTTTTTGCCGGCGACGCGTTGATCTCTTTTGTGACGGCGGCGGCGATCTTAGTTGCCACTACCTTGCTCTCCACAATGCAGACGGCGATTTCATCGCCGGTGCCGTGTTCGGCTTGGGCCAGCAGGTCGAGCGCTACCAGGCGCGGCGGGGCGTTTTTGTCGGCGACTATCACCAATTCGCTCGGTCCGGCCACGCAGTCGATGTCAACTTTGCCGTAGACGAGGCGCTTTGCCGCGGCGACGTAGGCGTTGCCGGGGCCAACGATTTTGTCCACCGGCGCGATGGTCTCCGTGCCGTAGGCGAGCGCGGCGATAGCTTGGGCGCCGCCTGCTTGATAGACCTCGGTGATGCCGAGGAGGTTGAGCGCAAACGCGACGCCGGCGTCTAGGCCGTCGCTCCGCGGTGGTGTGACCGCCGCGATTTCCCTGACGCCCGCGGACTGCGCGGGGACGACGTTCATAAGTACGCTAGACGGGTACACGGTGCGTCCGCCGGGGATGTAGACGCCGACGCGGTTTAGGGCTCTGACAGCCTGCCGCACCTCGCCGTCCGGCGTGTTGATTTTGAACATCTGCAAACCCTGACAACTGTGGTATTGGCGCAGGCGCCGAGCGGTCTCGCGGATGGCGTTCTTGAGTTCCGGCGGGGCGAGTCTGGCGCGTATCGCTATCTCGGCGGGCGGGATGCGCAACTTGGCGGGTCGTACCCCGTCGAAGCGCTTCGTGTACTTGGACAGGGCGTCGTCGCCGTTTTCGCGGACGTCGCTGATAATGGCGGCGGCGGCGCGGGCGACTGCGTCGTCGCGGCACTCCCTCGCGTCGTTAATCTTCTTGATGAGGTTCTTTCCCTCACGCGAGTTTAAATCGACGATGGGTACCGAGCGTGATCGCGCAGATACGGCACCGCGTCTTGTTGTTGTCGGCATAATAACCTCGCACGTTTGTTATTGGTTTATATACGAAAAATCAAATATCCAACTTGACATCCGTTGTCTTGATTCCCCAGATATCCTTGGCGTACTCCGCTATCGCCCTGTCCGACGAGAACTTGCCCATGTTCGCTACGTTGAGTATCGACTTCCGCGTCCACTCGTCCTGGTTGCGGTAGCACGTCGAAACGTCCTCCTGGCATTTGACGTAGGCATCGAAGTCGGCCATTACTAAGAAATGATCGCCGTTTTTCAGGAGCGTGTCGTATATCGGGTTGAACATGGCGGTATCTTCCGGGCTGAAGTAGCCGCTCGATATAAGGTCTATGACATGCTTCAGCGTGGGGCTGTTGTTGTAGAAGTCCCACGGGTTGTAGCCGTTGCGGTACAGGGCCTCCACCTCGTTTGTCCGCAGGCCGAAGATGAAGATGTTGTCGTCGCCGATTTCCTCGTGCATCTCGACGTTGGCGCCGTCCATAGTGCCTATGGTGAGCGCGCCGTTTAGGGCGAACTTCATGTTGCCGGTGCCGCTTGCCTCCGTGCCGGCTGTGGATATTTGCTCCGACAGGTCGGCGGCTGGGATGACGTATTCGGCCAGCGAGACCCTGTAGTTCGGCAGGAAGTGCACCGACAGCAACCCCTTGGTCGCGGGGTCGTTGTTGATGATGCCGGCCACGTTATTGATGAACTTGATGATGAGCTTGGCCATGTAGTAGCCCGGCGCCGCCTTGCCCGCGAACATCACCGTGCGCGGCGCGAAGTTCTTCGTGTCGCCGCTTTTTATTTTATTGTACAGGGCGATGCAGTGGAGTACGTTTAAGAGCTGGCGCTTGTATTCGTGCATCCTTTTGACCTGCACGTCGAACATCGTGTTCGGGTCTATTTTTATCCCCTCCCACTTGAAAATCTTGTCCACAAAAGCCTTCTTTGCGGCGAGTTTTGCCTCCGCCCAATCTTTACGGAACGATTTATCCGCGGCGAGTTTTTCCAGCTTTTTTAGCTCGTAGAGGTCGGTAGCCCAGCCGGCGCCGATTTTGCCCGTGATGAGGTTGCGCAGAGCCGGGTTGGCCTTGTAGAGCCAGCGGCGCTGTGTGACGCCGTTGGTCTTGTTGTTGAAGCGCTCCGGCCACATTTCGTAGAAGTCCCTGACAAGGCCGCTGCTCAGCAACTCCGAGTGCAGCGCGCTGACGCCGTTTATGGAGTGGCTCGCGACGATGGCTAAATAGGCCATACGCACCTGTTTGTCGTCGCCCTCCTCAATGAGCGACATACGGCGCAGGCGGTCGATGTCGCCGGGGAACTTGTATGAGACCTGGCGCAGGAAGCCGGCGTTGATTTCGTAGATGATTTCAATATGCCGCGGCAGGAGGTGTTGCATAAGCCCCACCGACCACTTCTCAAGCGCTTCCGGCATAAGAGTGTGGTTCGTGTAGGCGAAGGTTTTCTGCACTATCTCCCACGCATCGTCCCACGAAAGCCCGTGTTCATCTATAAACAGGCGCATAAGCTCCGCTATGGCGATGGACGGGTGAGTGTCGTTGAGCTGTATCGCCACCTTGTCGGCAAAGGAGGTGAAATCTTTGTTTGTTCGCAGGTACCGCCTGATGATATCCTGCAACGACGCGGAGGAGAAAAAAAACTGCTGTTTCAGGCGCAGTTCCTTGCCGGAGATGTTGTTGTCGTTGGGATAGAGGATTTTCGAGATATTCTCGCTTGTAAACTTGTCGTGGCAGGCGCCTATATAGTCGCCGCTGTTGAAGTATTGCAGGTTGAACTCCTCCGCCGAGCGAGCCGACCAAAGGCGCAGCGTGTTGACGTTGTTCACGCCGAAGCCGGGGACGGGGATGTCGTAGGGCATGGCGATTACGTTTTCGGTATCTATCCAGTTGTTGCAAGGCCTGCCGTTTTTGTCGGTGTACTGCATCGTGCGTCCGTAGAATTTCACGACCACCTTGTACTCCGGTCGCTCAATCTCCCAGGGGTTGCGCCGCTGGAGCCACTGCTCCGGTACCTCGTGCTGGAAACCGTTTACAATTTTCTGGTTGAATATGCCGAAGTCGTAACGTATCCCGTAGCCCATGGAGGGCAGTCCGAGGGTGGCCATGGAGTCTAGGTAGCAGGCTGCCAGCCGCCCCAGGCCGCCGTTGCCGAGGCCGGCGTCGTTCTCCTGGTCGATGAGTTCCTCGAGGTCAAGCCCCAGCTCGCGCACGGCCTCCGCGCTCGACTCCGTCATGTGCAGGTTCATGAGGCTGTCGCCCAAAAGCCGCCCCATGAGGAACTCCATGGAGAGGTAGTAGGTGCGTTTGACGTTGTTCGCCTTGTATGTCTGGGAGGTGGAAATCCACCGTTCGATTATCCGCTCGCGTACGGCGTAGGAGAGGCTTAGGAACAGGTCGTAGGGCGTGTTCGAGAGGCGGTCTTTGGAGATACTGTACTCTAAGTTGTAGAGCATACTCTTAAGCACATCCACTTTATCCATGGTCTTGTGATTGATAGACCAGCTCTTGGGCGTGGTAAGGGATTTTTGCTTTGGCGTGGAAGCGCCGGACGGCTCTTTTTCTTTAGTGGTCTGGCTCATTTGTCCCCCGTAATGGTTGGCGTTTAGTTTATATTTACCGAGTTATGTTTTTTACAGACGTATAATATAGTTTATGGGCGCCCGGATGTCAAAATATAAAATCTTTTTTTTACAAAAAAAAGTACTTTGGAGAAATGGATATATTCTGAAGTTATCGTTGCGCGTATTTTCATTTCTTTCGTTTACAGGGCTTTTGGTCTGCGAATGGATATTCTTGAAAAGAGTTTTGAGCGGCGAATTTGCGGGATAGAAGCGGGAATCCGCGACGGGCGAACACGCCGTTCGCCCATAAACGCATCGGCAAATTTACAATCCGCCTGTATGGTCGGCCCGCGGCCGCCCGCTGTTGTATACCCGCATACGCGCAAGCATCGGATTTACAGGCCCGCGACCTCAATAGTTTCCGTTCTGTCCGGCCCCACAGAGACGAGCATTATCGGGATGTCGTAGCACAGCTTTTGAATTTTGCTGATGTAGTTCGTCGCCGCG
>JAITCM010000117.1 GCA_031283085.1 Chitinispirillales bacterium
TACTTAAAAGGGGTAAATGGCGGGAAAATGCCTAATTTGGGCGGAAAATGCGGTTTTGGGGGGATTTTGGGGACGGCTAAGTAGGGGAGTGTGCGGGATTAAAGGGATAGTTCCCAAAAGAAAGGGTTACAGAATCCGGCTCTATCCGATCCATTAATTCTTCGGAGCGCCCGCAGTATATTTCGTTTGTTCGTAAGAATATAGACATATCTAAAAAATACTTATTGCCATCAAATATGTCAAGTCTTTTTTATAAAAAATCAAACTTATAATGTACCACTTCTGTACCATACTATCATCTCTCAATCGCCACCACGCCCAGCCGCCGACGCAGGAACTTCCCAGTCGAGCACTCGCCGTCCGGGACAACCCCAAAATGACGATTCTGTCCACGCATACACAGTCTCCTTATCCCTTATTTTCGGTTACATTATGAGATTAATTCGCCTATACCGTCAATATAATATTTTCCGCCGCGCCGGTGCAAACATTGCAGATATTCATAGCCTACGTATTCGCAGAAGCGCCCCTGTCTTGTCCCAGTGTCTCCAAATAGTTGACCGCGAACTCCTCCGTAAACAGCTCCCTGCTCTCCCCGGCGCCGACGAAAACCGCTTTGCCGTCTCCGATATCCACGGTTATGATTTTTATCCCCGGCCCCGACCCGCCGCCTACCCAGCCCTTTATCTCCGCCACATTCTCCGCCGCGGTCAGTACTATCAACCCAAGCGACGAGTTACGCGGCGACAGATCGGCGTCTCTCGGCTTTTGTGCGATATGGGGAATTATTTTCAGGTTTTTCAGTATCTCAAGAATACCTGTGGCATCGCCCAAACCTTGCTTTATCAGCATGAATTCGTATTTCACCGTCTCGTAAGGCATCCGTTTGCTTGCCGGCAGCGTTATCTGCATGACCATGCCGTGTTTGTCGCCGCCGAGCAGGTTTTTGGAGTATATATTGATATTGCCGCCGTGCGCCTCAATTATCGAGCGTATCACGCACAAACCGAGGCCGGTGCCGCCCGTACCCTGCTTTGTGGTGAAGAATGTCGTAAAGAAGTTCGCAAGGTTATCGGCGTCGCACCCTACGCCGTCATCCTCTATGACTATCAGCACGACGGCGTTGCGGGCGCTGAACCTGACGCCGATGTTTTGCGCCCCCGCCTCAAAAGCGTTGCAGAACGCGTTGACAAAAACGCGGTCCAGCTTCTCCGGACTCCCGTTGACAAAAATGCCGTCTATATGCGCGGAGCCGCTCTGAACATAGCCGATATTGAACTTGGACGACTGCTTGTGGAAGTAGACGTTGACGCACGTACGCAACGTTTGCACCAACTCCACCTCCTTGTTCTCGTGCATGACCTTAGACCTTGACAGCTCCAGCACGCTCATGCTGAACTCCTGCAATTTGGCGGTGGTCTGCGCGATGTTGTCGACCATGCCGCGGTCCCTCTCGCAGAGCTCTTTGGATTTTGTAAGCAGCGTCGCGTAACCGGAGATTATCATCATATAATTTTTTATCTCGTGATTGATAAAGGCGCTCGATTGGCCGAGTTCCCGCAGGGGCTTGGTCGTTTCGAGGTCTTTGTAGGCCTCGCGCAGGCTAAGGTGCGCGGCGTTCCGCTCCGCCACCATCGCCGTAAACTTGTTGAACACCGTCATCATGCCGATAGCGCAGTAGCAGAGGGAACCGATTACGCCTAACGCCGTGTGTTTGAACATATCGGCGCCGGCCAGCTTGAAGAACGTCGCGGCGACGGCGGGGTACGAGAGGGCGATAAGCGCGAAGGCGTAGAACATAACAAACCCAACGAGTTGTATGATACGCATCACTTTCTGCAGACTCGTCGTCTTGCGGAGGTTCGTCAGGTGCAGGTAGAGCAGGTACGCGAACGTGGCCGTCATGTACGGCTCGAAGATGTAGAGGTAGGGGGCGGCCGCGAAAATCACCCCGTCGGCGCCGTGGCGGAACATGATGCCGGAGAAGAAAAGCGCGGCAAACACGGCGGCGAGGGCAATGAGCGCCCTGACCACTTTCGCGTTCCACTTGCCCGATATGACCATTATGTTCCAAACAAAGAGCGGCGGAAAGAATGACGCGAGGGCATGCAACAACAGGATGCTCTCCATGGAGGAATGCCCGCCGCGCATAACCCGAATATCGACTACGCAAAAGAGGCATATCAGAAAATTTCTGATAGCGAAAACCGGGAGGTTACGGTCAATCCTCGTCTTAAACTCAAGGACGATAAAGAAAGCGCCTATCACCATGAGCAACAGACACAGGAACATAGAAACGTCGTACAGCAATTAGCCAACCCTCCCGTCGGGGTCCATGCGTCGACCGAAGACCGTCCAAAGGTCCGCCGTCTAAGCTACGTCAATCATATCATCGTCCGCCCCCGCGACATCCGCCCCGCTATTATACTCGAACTCCACGCTGTCGCTCTCGCTCTTCATCTGTTCAATGAGGTCCTCACGCCCTATGCGCTGGAGGTGGCGGATGCGCTTGTACTCGTTGCGGTGCTCCGGACAATACTTGGGGTAGATGAACTGCCGCGGGTAGAGTTTTACCTCAAACTGGTTGTCGCACCCGGGCAATTTGCAGTGCATGACCGTCATCGTCACCTCCGTATAGGGGTGCTGGATAGTCTGATTCTTGATATTGACGTTCTCCGGCCTCGAGCGTTTGCGGATTCTATAGCGATCCTGCCTGTGCTCGGCACAATACTTGGAGATGTGGATACCGTAAAATATCTTACCGCACCCCGGATACTGACACTTCTTCTCACGCAGTTTCTGCCTGCGCCGCGACTTGGGTAGCTGCATATATTATGGGTCTCCATTGTGTAGAAGGAACACTATCGCCCGACACATTGCCAAGCAACAATGTAATAATATATGGGCATTTTGCAAAAAAATCAATAGCAAATCGCATTTTTTTGCGCCGATATTTTTTTCTGCCGGCGATATTTTTCTGTAATACGTTGATTTTTAACAAATTACGCAAAACGGCAGCCGGTATGCTTTTTTTGTTTTTTTTTACGTCTTTGTATAAAAATTATATATTTTCTATACTATGGACAGACAGCGCATGATTAAAGCCCCGCCTACACTTGACCGCTCTTGGGTTGCCGCGTGCGGCCTTTTGGGCGGCGTGAAGCCCGGAAACCGCCTGACGCTCGACCTCTCCGATACGGTTCGGGTCGATTCGGCGGGTGTCTGCTTTCTGGAACTCCTGCGCAGGATGTACCGTGAACAGGGCGGCGAATTCAACCTGCAAGGCGCCAACCCACGTATAGCAAACCAGCTGGCCGACGAAAAAAAAACCGTTGCCGCATCCGCCGCCGCGAATACGACCGCCAAAGACGGCCCAGTCCAACGCGTCGGGAGCGCAACCGCCGAAGCCTTAGGCACCTCCGTAAGCGCCCTCTCCATGCTGGCCGAGATGTTCTACTGGAGTACAATCGGCTTCTTCAAACGGCAAAACATAAAAAAAGGCGCCCTCTACGAACAAATGTACCAGCTGGGCTACAAGGCGGTGGGAATCATCGCCCTGCTCTCTTTCCTGATAGGTATCGTGCTCTCCCTACAGAGCGCCAAGCAGCTGAAGACGCTGGGGATGGGCATCTTCCTGGTACCCCTGATAGGTATCACCATGATACGTCAGATGGGACCGCTGCTCACGGCTATCATCCTCGCCGGCCGCACCGGCAGCGCCACGACCGCCGAAATCGCCACCATGGTAGTCGGGGAGGAGGTAGATGCCCTGCGCGCCATGGGCGTGAACCCCATGCAGTACATAATGGCCCCGAAGTTCTGGGCCATATCCCTGACAATGCCCCTGCTGTCCATAATCGCCACAGCCACCGGAATCCTCGGCGGGTACATAATAGCGTACCTGTATCTGGACATGACCTCCTCCATGTTTATGCGGGAGCTGGCCAAAGTGATAAAACTGGAACATATCTTAGCCGGTTGTTTCAAATCCATGGTCTTCGCGTGGCTTATTATATGGATAGGCTGCTACTTCGGTTTCAGAGTAAGGGGCGGCGCGGAAGCGGTGGGAAGGGAAACGACCTCGAGCGTGGTGGCCGGTATCTTCATAATAATAGTGGCTAACGCCCTGTTTTCGTTTGTGATGTGATTTTTTATGTTACCGGTTCCGACGCCCGATGCGACACTTGGGGCATGACCGGTTCGTTATTTCAGAATCTTAAAGAAGGAGAGTAAATGCTGAATTTTTTAACCAACAAAGGATTGAAAATTTTTCTCAACAGCCATAAAACGGTAAAAAACATAGCCGAGATTTTGGACATAAGTCTGAAAAACGGCGAGGTGCGTTCGAAAATTCTGCTGAAAGGCGAAACCGAACCGGTCTCCATATCGTTGAACTGTAAAATCAACGGAAACACGCTCTGCGTAACGAATGTAAATACGAGTAAAAAGTGGCTGACCGAGCTTGCCGATATTTTTAAGGAGCGGTACGCGCAGATAGATTTAGGCAAATACAAAGGCGCCGCCGAAATAGCCAAGTATTTGCTGTGAAACGCAGTATGCAAACAACAAACATTAACCGGTACCGACAAATAGCGGCAAATATGGTCAAGATACGCGGTGTATTGCGCCGGATGTTGTACGGCAAAGGCGGTCGGGTATCTATCCCCAAGGCTGTAATTATCACGATAGCCGCCGCGCCGGCGCTATTCGTGCTGATTGCCTTTGCTTTCAGTTTGACCGACATTCGCATAACCGAGCGTAGCCCTTCGTGGATAGTCCTTGACCGCAACTATCGCTTCATTGCCGAAATCGAGTCGCCGCAAGGCGAGCTCGGCTACTGGCCGATGCCCGATAAATTGCCGCAGACGCTTGTTACGGCGGTTTTGGCCGCCGAGGATCGCAGGTTTCGTAAGCACATCGGCGTAGACCTGAAATCAATAGGGCGCGCGTTTGTCAACAACTACATAACAAGAAGAGGTTTTTCCGGCGCGTCAACTATCGCCATGCAAACGGCGCGGATGCAGAGAGGCGGGCGCGGCGGTCTGTTCTCCAAGGTCAGGGATTCGTTTACGGCGGTATGGCTGACGCTCTTTTACGGGCGGGAGAGGGTGCTTCGGCAGTATGTATCGATATCCCCATACGGAAACAGAATCGCCGGCGCCCCGTGCGCTTCGCGGCGTTATTTTAGAAAGCCGGTACATGACCTTAGCTTGGCGGAGAGCGCTCTCTTGGTGTCGATACCGAGGGCGCCGGGGCGGATGAACCTGTTCAGTAACGCCGGTTTCACCGCCGCGCGCTTTCGTGCGCTGTTTATTCTCGGACGGTGCGCGAAGTACGGGTGGATAGACGGCACGGAGTACCTGCAGTCGGCGGCGGAACTGAAAGAGTTTGTCGTACCGACGAAAGATATCAGGGACGAGGCGTCAATACACGTTGCGCTTAAGTATACGAAAATGTTGCATAACGCCGTTGACCGCGGAGGTATCGACGGCAGGAGTATCGATAATAACGGTATCAAAGATAGAAGTATCGGCGGTAAAAATATCAACGGCAACGGTATTATTCGCAAAAATATCGGCGACATTGACGAAACGGATATGGGCGACGGCGTCGTCGGCCACGGCCTTGTGGTTTCATCAATAGATATCGACCTGCAGCGGCACATACAACGCGAACTCGCCGACCACTTAGACCGTATCAAAACCCGCGATGTGGAAAACGGCGCCGTGATTGTACTTGACAAAAACAATCGCCAGGTATTGGCGTATGTGGGCTCCGGCGGATATTTCAGTTTTGATAACGGGATGCTCGACTACGCGGCGATAAAGAGGTCTACGGGCAGCCTTATGAAGCCGTTTATCTACGCGCAGGGTATGGAGGACCTGGGATACACGGCGGCGACGGTTCTCAAGGATATCAACTACGATTTCGGCGACGGGGCGCGCTCGTTCATTCCGGTCAACAGCGACAGGCAGTACCAAGGTCCCATACTGTACAAATACGCCTTGGCCAACAGCAGGAACATTCCGGCGGTGCAGTTGATGAAAGAGTTGGGCGTCAACAAAGTCTACGGGCGCCTCGGCGCCCTTAAACTGGCGGAAGACGACGGGCGCAGCGATTACTACGGCTTAGGATTATCAATAGGCGGGTTGTACTGCGGCCTCACGTCAATTGCCAGGGCATACTTGACTTTAGGGAATGACGGGAAATTTGAGGAACTCGCCTGGCTTAAGGAACAAGCGAATCGACAATGCCGGCAGGCGCTGACCCCTCAATCGGCGAGGATGGTACAGCGGTTTCTCTCCGACCCGCAGGCGAGGCTCCCGACCTTCCCGCGGGATGGGAATTTTGAGTACCCGTTTGCCGTGGCCGTCAAGACCGGAACTTCCGAGGGGTTTAGGGACGCTTGGTGCGTGGCGTGGAGCAACCGCTACCTCGTGGCGGCATGGATGGGCAACGCCGACAACCGTTCAATGAAGCGAATGACCGGCTACGACGGCGCGGCGCCGCTGGTTAAGAAGATTATGCTGCACCTCCACCCAAACGAGCGCGACGGCCTGTACGAGGGCAGCTTTCCCGTCCCCGACGGGTGGCTGCCGTTTTCTATATGCCGCCTGACCGGAATGCTTGCCGACGAGAACACTCCCTACGTGACGAGCGACTACTTTGCCCCCGGCACTGAGCCTGCGGAGGCGAGCGCAGTGTCGCGCGGAGTGTTGGTAGACAAGCGCAACGGTCTGCTCGCCAATCCGCGCTGCCCCAAGCGGCAGATGGAGTACAGGCAATTTTTGTCGCTGTCGCCGGAGTACGAACAGTGGGGGCGCGCCTACGGGCTGCCCATAGCCCCGCGCCTGTACAGCCCGCTGTGCCCGGGCGGACAGAGCCTGCCTACGGACTACGCTCTGGAAATCACCTGGCCGCGTTCCGGCGCCCGTTTCTTCATTGACCCCGAATCGCCGCCCGACCAGGTGTTCCTGCCGGTCAACTGCGTGGTGGAACCGGAGGCGCAAAGCCTTTTGTGGTTTGTCAACGGGGAGGAACACACGGTAACAAACCCGCCGCACACGCTGCGGCTGCCGTTTAAGAACGGGAAGTACGCCGTCCAGGCGGCGGTGGCCGGGACGCCGGTACGTAGCAGGGTCGTTCGGTTTGAGGTTTATTAGAAGAGCAATACTCGAGTCTGAAGCTCATGTTTTATTCCATCCATTTGACTCTTTCACGTAAAAAATATTATTTTAACTCTTGAAGTTATACTTGATACGTGGCTTCTATTCGTGATTTATTCGCAATTTAAATCAAAGGTGAGTGTCGAACTTATAATTGCCAACCCTGTCTGTGATGTGATATTCAAGCGGTTGCCGAACAATATTTTAGAAGGCTTGTATTAATGGATATCGACCTTAGCGGAAAGACCGTACTGGTGACCGGCGCCTCCGGCGAGCTCGGCAGGGCTATTGTCAGAACTTGCGCCGTCTGCGGCGCCGACATTGCGGCGCACTACCACAGTAACAGGGAATCCGCCCAAAAACTTGCCGCTGAGGTACGGGCGCTTGGGAGAAAAGCTGAAATCTTTCAAGCCGACATCACGTCCGCCGAGGATATCGATTCCATGAAAGACGCGGTACGCGCGACATTGGGCGCGCCGCAGATAATTATCAACAACGCCGTCATACAATATGCCTGGAAGAGCGTGCTTGAACAGAGTTTGAGCGATTACGAAAGCCAGTTCCGCTCCTGCGTAATGCACAATGTACATACGGCTAAAGCGTTCATCCCGGATATGATAGCCAACCGCTTCGGGCGGGTAATATCAATAAACACGGAATGTGCCATGCAGATGCTGCCGACACAGTCGGCATACGCAGCGGCCAAGAGGGGAATGGACGGACTCCTGAGAGTCTTAGCCCGTGAGGTCGGTCAGTTCGGCATCACGGTGAACCAGGTCGCCCCGGGCTGGACGCTCTCCGAAAAATACAAAGACGCCCCGCCGGACGGTTCGGACGGTTATGCGGCAAACATCCCCCTCAGGCGCATGGGAACCGACCAGGACGTAGCCAACGCGGTGGTGTTCCTCGCCTCCAATCTCGCGTCGTTCATCACCGGAGCGTACATTCCGGTTTGCGGCGGAAACGTCATGCCGACTATCTAAAATCCGTATACGAAACCGGCCGCAACAGCCCATAATCATATCTGTATAGATGCCGCCAAACGCTAACGCCACTACAATATATGCGCGATAGGGTATGCAAGAAAATTTTTTAGTTAAAACTAACGCCGAAAATCATATTTATTGGCTTTCCGCCGCCCCATAAGTTATATTAATACCTTGCGTAGCCGGCGACGCTAACAAGCCGTGTTCGTGTCGCGGAACCGCGTCAAAACAAAAAACAACAAAAAGGATAGGATAGGCCGATATGCCATTCAACAAAATCAGAAAGCTCCCGACACCGGCGGAGATTAAGGAAGCGGTGCCTGTTCCGGCACATCTGCTCGCGAAGAAGGCGGAGCGGGACGGGGATATCAAGGCTATTTTTGAGAGGAAGGATTCGCGCTTCATCGTGGTGGTCGGGCCCTGCTCGGCGCACGACGAGGACGCGGTGTGCGAGTACGTCTCGAGGCTTGCCGACGTGCAGGCGAAGACGCGGGACCGACTGATACTGATACCGCGCATCTACACGAACAAGCCGCGGACTACGGGGCAGGGCTACAAGGGTATGGCGCACCAGCCGGACCATCTGAAAGAGCCGAACATCGCGGAGGGCATCGCGGCGATACGCCGGATGCACGTACGCGCGTTCACCCAGTCGGGACTCTGCGCCGCCGACGAGATGCTCTACCCGAACAACCACCCATACTTAGACGATCTGCTCTGCTACGTGGCGGTGGGCGCCCGGTCGGTGGAGAATCAACAGCACCGTCTCACGGCGAGCGGCCTGGATATTCCCGTTGGGATGAAGAACCCGACGAGCGGCGACCTCGGCGTGGCGCTCAACTCGGTGATGGCGGCGCAGATAGAGCACGTGTTCGCTTACAACGGCTACGAGGTGCAGACACCCGGCAATCCACACGCCCACCTTATACTGCGAGGCGCGGTGGACAGCCACGGCGACGCCCGCCCCAATTACCATCACGAAGACCTTATCCGCGCCGCCGAGCTATACATAAAGCGCAATATGTTGAATCCAACCGTTTTAGTGGATACCAACCACGACAACTCCGGCAAACGCTTCCGCGAACAGACTAGAATCACACGCGAAATTTTGCGCAGCAGATGCCACGACGCGCAGCTTGCCCAGATAGTCCGAGGGCTTATGATTGAGAGCTACCTCGAGGAAGGGTCGCAGAAAGCAAACGAAGATACATACGGGAAGTCGATAACCGACCCGTGTTTGGGTTGGGAGGAGACGGAGAGGTTGCTTTTTGAAATCGCCGAAGTGTGTTGACGTTATAAACACCCTTCCGGGACGTCAACGAAAGAATGACGACATCTTCGCGCACGGCGCGGCGGGGGAGAAGCCGTTTGTGTATCTCTATGAACAGCAATATGTTGAGGTTGTTCACGGCCCGTCGTTTGTCGCCGGGGAAGAGCTCTTTGCCGACCATTGTGAGGCCGACGGGGTGCCGATAGCGGAGCGTCGGGGCGGCGGTGGGACGGTAGTACTTTCGCCCGGGACGCTCGTCATTATCGTGGTCGGCGAGAGGAGGGACGGCGGGCGGGATTGGGCGCATGGCGTTTTCCATAGAGTGAACGGAGCTATCATAGCCGCGTTACGGAGGGCCGGTATCGGCGATGCGGTTGAGGCGGGTATCAGCGATATCGCCGTGGGGGGCAGGAAGGTGCTCGGCAGTTCGCTCTACATGGGGGCGAGGCCGCCGCTCTTTTACTACCAGTCCAGTCTGATGGTGTCCAACGACCTGGGGTTGATGGACAGGTATTTGCGCCATCCGCCGAAGGAGCCGGAGTACCGCGAAGGCAGGGCGCACGGAGAGTTCTGTACTACTCTTTTAGAATGCGGGTTAACCGTCGGGATGGAGGAGCTTGTCGGGTTGATGGAAGCGGGGCTGAAAAGAGAGTTGTAGTCGGGAGATGAAAATGAGAGACGGCGAGCACTATCTTTTTTACGGTAACGCGATTATCCGCGATGTCAGCGGTGTCAATGATATTAATACCGCCGGCGGGGGTGACACGGAAGCGGCTGAAATAATACTTGACGGCAGCGAGTCCAACCACGCCGTATCCGTACTGAGAATAAAAGTCGGTCAGCCGATACAAGTTGCCGATGGCTATGGGGTTATTTACAATTGTCAATGCTCGGACATCCGCAAACAATCGGTATCATGCAAGATAATTGACAAAAGGCAAATTTCAAGGATTATTCCGGAAATAACGTTACTGATAGGTCTCCCGGACAAGGAGCGTTTTGAGACAATCCTCGAACACGCGGCCGCCTTGGGCGTTTCGCGCATTATTCCGATAGCGGCCGATCACTGCCGCAAGCCGTGGTGGGAGGGTTGGGATGGGTTACGGCGGCGGTTTTTGTCTAAGATGGTCGTGTCCATGAAGCAAAGTCTGTACCCGTACGTACCGTTACTTGACGCGCCGATGCCGCTGCGTGAGGCGGTCGCCGGATGTCTTGAGGCTCTGATGGTCGCCGACCGGGATGGGAAATGTTTAAGCGACGCGGAGATACTGCGGCATAAGCGGATAAACTGCCTTGTTGGGCCGCCGGGCGGCATATCCGGCGACGAAAAAGAATTATTGGAATCTTATACGGCGATACCGGTAACGACGGTGAAAATCGCCTCTACGCGGCTACGTTCCGAACTTGCCGCCACAGTACTGTGTTCGCGTATTATCGCGGCTCATCTGCGTTGAGGTTGGCAACGCACAGATAAACAATTTGCCGCCCCCGCTAAGACCTGCGCGGCGGTAACAGAAACTGCAGCTGTATCGATTGTGAGAAGAAGAATTCCGTATAGTTTACGCCCATTGGAAACATCAAGCTGGCCTCTCTATAGCTTGCCGACTGCCAAAATCGCATATTGTAGGAGATACATGCCGCCCCCCTGCCGTTGAGCCTGTACTCAATGCCGCAACCTAAATTGACGCTCGGGGAGAGCGCCCCGCGTAGAACGTCGCTTCCCCCCTCAATATCTTCCCCGGTGGCCAAGATTTTTAAGGCGGTACCGAAGTACGTAAGGTGCGCCCCGAGGCCGGCGGAGACGAAATATGTGCGATTGTCTAACGGGAAGAGCAGGTGCGCGTCGGCCAATAGTCCGCCCGTCCAATAGATACTGTGCAACGATGCCCATACAGGTCCGAGATTCGTGCCTATCTCGTACTCGCCGTCCTTGACGCTGCCCCAGCCAAACTCAAGGAGGGCCTGAAACCGCAGGCGCGGGTTGTCTATGGATACACGCTTCCCAACCGACAAACCGAAGATGAACGGATTGGTATTTTCGACATGCAGGTAACCGTCAACGCCGTCGAACTTTCTGTAGCCTTCGCGAAAATTGTGAGAGATATAGCCTCCGGGGAGCACGTAGGCGTCTGAGAACGCGGTGAGCGTCGCGGGAGCTTTATATGTCTGACGGTCTTCATTGTCCGTGTCGCTCATTTGCGCTGCGGATATTCCGACAAAGGACGCCGTGATTAGAAAAAAAGACAGTCGTTTCACAAAGAGATTCCTCTTTTTGATTGTTAGATGACGTATAAATATAAGACGCTTCCGACGGTATGGCGGAAAAGCCCATATTTAACTTTTCTATAATGATACAATATTGCGTTCCGAAAACGAACCCTGTTTCCGAATCCGCAAACCATATTCTTTCAGCATCCCACCACCGTAACCCGCTTGCTCCCCGATTTCACCTTTTTCACATACGTTTTCTTGCCGCGCAGGATTTTTACCTCTATGGGGTACTTTTGCCCCTCCCATTCTACCGCGAGGTCAACGCGTCTGCTGCCGAGCGCCATCTCCCGCGTTACCTTGCCGCCGCCGTTGACCACCAGTTGCAGGAACGCCTGCAAGACTATATGCGGGGAGGCCTCCCTGTATTCGCGCAGTCCTTCCTCGTAATGTTCGTCCCAAATGGTCCCGCTGTTTTCGCGCCAAAACGCCTGAAAACCTTTCAGCAGGCCGCTTATGTCCATAATAATATAAATAACGGCAAACGACCCCATCTAAAAAACATTCTAAATCTCCCCCATCAACTCCCGCGCTTTCTCAAACCCCGGCTTTATCTTCAACGCAGTATTAAAACATCTCGCGGCCGCTTTAACGCTTCCCAATCATGCCGATACCGGCATGGCTTCGATACTCGGAATCTCTTTCCACCCGCGAGCGGACTTGTACGCGTCGATGCTGCCTTGCGGTACATACAGGCACAGGGGCGCGTCTATCCTTACGCCCGCGTAAGCGAATGTCTCGGCGCCGATTTTGGGGGGAACCGGATTCAAACAGGTAACGGAAGCCAGCCGGGAGCAGCCGGAAAACGCGCTGTCCCCCATTGCCGCCACGCTGCCGGGAATAGTGATGGACGCAAGGTCGTGGCATTCGTGAAACGCATTCTCCCCGATATAGGCCACGCTGCCCGGAATGACGACGGATGTCAGGCGGAGGCATTCGTGAAACGCGTCCTTTCCGATAGATTTAACGCTGTTTGGAATGGCGACGGACGTCAGGCCGTGGCAGTAGTAAAACGCCGTCTCTTCTATAGACTTTACGCCGTCGGGAATGGCGTACGCGCCCCGCCGGCCTGCGGGGTATGCTATCAGGCGGTCTTTGCCCCTGTTGAACAGCACGCCGTCAACGGAACAATACGCGGTATTGCCGTCCTCTACCTCTATGCCCGTCAAGCCGGTGGAACCCCTAAACGCGCGGGCGCCGATTTTCTTCACGCCCTTTGGAATACGGATGAACGCTAAACTTTTGCCATCGGCGAAAGCCAACTCCCCGATATACGCCACGCCGGCGCCAATGGCGGCGGACGCAAGGCCTTCACAGCCAATAAACGCGCAAGCGCCTATATATCTCACGCTGTCGGGTATGGCAACCGATTCCAGGCCGAAACAAAAGGGAAACGCGCCGTGTCCGATAGAAACCACGCTGTTGGGAATCACGACCGATGTCAAGCCTTTACAACCGCAAAACGCGTCCGCCCCTATAGCCGTCACGCCATCCTCAATTACCAAACCGGTAATGGAACGCCTGAAACTCTTCCACGGGGTATCGTAAATATCGTATTCATCAACGTAATCCCTCATGGCCCCGGTCCCGCTGACGGTAAGCGTCCCGCCGCGCAGGGTGGCGGTAACCGTACCCGGCTCCGCCCCGCAGTCCCACGATTGCTCCGATTTAGGCATCCGTTCGTCCTCCAAATTCATGTTTGCTTCTCCGTTCCGGACGCGGCCTTGTAGGTTTCGATGCTGTTTTCAGGCACATACAGGCGGATGGACGATTTATTCACTCCGCGGAATACGGATGAGTTAATATGGGGCGGCTTGCCGCCTAAGCAAGTTATCG
>JAITCM010000001.1 GCA_031283085.1 Chitinispirillales bacterium
ATAGACGACATCGCCTTCCAGACCAACTTGCTGGCGCTCAACGCGGCGGTTGAGGCGGCGCGGGCGGGGGAGGCGGGCAAGGGCTTCGCGGTCGTTGCCGAGGAGGTGCGCAACCTCGCGATGCGCAGCGCCGACGCGGCGAAGAACACGGCGGACATGATAGAGGAGTCGGTGAGAAACGCCGACGGCGGCGTAAAGATAACCGAGGAGGTCGCCGTGTCCCTGGGGCAGATAGTCAACCGCACGGGCAAGGTGGGCGACCTGATAGCGGAGATCGCCGCTGCTTCCAAAGAGCAGGCTCAGGGTATCGAGCAGGTGAACACCGCCGTGGCGCAGATGAACAAGGTCACTCAGCAAAACGCCTCCGGCGCGGAAGAATCCGCCAGCGCCGCCGAGGAGCTCAACAACCAGGCCGCGGAGTTGGCGAACATGGTCGGCGGCTTCAAACTGAGCGATTCCGCTGAGAGGCATACGGCGGCGGAAGCGGGGACGCCGTCCGCCGCGCATACGCAGCAAAGGCGGAAGCAACTGTCGCAGCAGCAGCACGCCGCCCATCATGGCGTAATTGCCGACAAGCAGAAGCATCACTCGCAACTGACCAAGTCGGCGAGGGCGGTGCAGGCCAGGGAGGTAATACCCCTGGACGAGAAAGAACTGGAGATGATGTTTTGACGTTTGGTTTTGACGCGAAAGGAAAGGCGGGGCGTGCCGGAAACGGTCGCCCCTACTCTTCCCGTTTTACCTTACCGTTAAGCCTTAGGCGCACTGCCTCTATGTTCTCTAAACCGTCGTTGTCCACTACCTTTACCGCAATGTTGTGCGTTCCGGCTTTTAGCGGGATTACCTGACGTCCCTCCTTGTCCATTATCACCGACGCCTTGAAGCCGCGTTCTTTGTCGTGCTCAAAGTCCCAACTGTAAAACTCCACGCCCGCGCCGCTTTCGCCGCGCGCTGTAAACTCAATTGTTCTAATCCCTTTGGCGTCCCTCTCCAGTTCTTTGATATTGACGCTGATAACGGGTTTTACCGCTACTTCGACTATTTCATCCACTTTTACCAGTTTGATTATGATGTTCTCCTCGTTCTTCAATCGGGCGGCTTCCCCAACCGCGCCTTTACTGAAACTAAAGGCTATTATATAGCCTGCCGGGGCTCTCGCCTTTTTATTTTTCTGAAATAGATTTTTGTCATAACGCTGAACCGCCGAAAGAAAGTTGTCAATAACACCCCGGCCGATATTATCGGAGCGCTTTACCTGTATGGGCGTATTGTCCCCCATTTTTCCGTCAAGGCCTAAATCGCCGCGCTGCTTTATATTCGCCGTGCCGCCGAATTGAGCGATTATCCAACCCTCAAACTCAAAGGCGTCTTTGTAGCGGAGGGTGTCGTAATCGTATTTGTGGAGCTGTACGGTATAGGGCGCCGCGAAGAAATCGGCCTGTTTTTGCAGGCGGAAATCCGTTACCTTTACGGCCATAGGTGATTGGTCTATGCCGAGCCACCGGCGGTTGAGTTTGTCGGCTACGGCGATTGTCGTGCCGCCGCCCATAAAGGGGTCAAGCACAATGTCGCCATCGTTTGACGACGCTTTGATTATACGTTCCAACAACGCTTCGGGTTTCTGCGTCGGGTAACCGATGCGCTCGTTGGAAGAAGCGTTAATGATAGACATTTCCCAAACATCGCCAACACGGCGCCCTTCCGACAAATAAATTTTATATGGTTCCTGGTCTTTACGTTTTTGCCACCTAAACCACCGGCCGTCTTCGTCTTGCTTATAATGACTGTCCATCTTACCGGAGTTTTGACCGTAGTCTTCGCGAGCCTCATTGAATCTGTAATTATCGCCTTTGGAGTAATAGAAGATTGTATCATGCAAGTTTTGAAACTTCTTACTTGCCGCGGTATAACGTTTATAACTCCATATAATTTCATTCCTGAAATTCTTCTCCCCGAAAATTTTGTCTAAAATCTGTACTCTTATATAAGTGTTAGCGTGCCAGTCGCAATGCAAATAAAGGCTTCCCTTCGACTTTAATACCCTGTGCATCTGCTCCACCCGCTCTTTGAGCCAGGCAATGTAGTGGTCGATTCCCCCCGACCACCTGTCCTGAAAGCTCCGAATCTCCCCGGAGTCGCCCCAAATCACCTCGTAGTTCCTGTTGCTGAAAAACGGCGGGTCGAGGTAGACGAGGTCTACACAGGCATCGGGGAGCGTCTTTAGGACATCGAGGTTGTCTCCGAGGATGAGCTTGTTCACACCGAAAGTCGATTCCGCCTGTTTGTCCGCCATACATCGTTCCCTGCGGTTAAAGTAAAATATTGACAGCCGTCAGCCTAAATATATATTATGCCCGAACAAAAAAGCGTTCTAAAATTTACGGCAAATTCCTCAATTCCCCCAAGAATTTCTCCTTAGAGAGGATATCCCGCATTATCACCGGATTCTTATGCGCGTCGCCGGGGAATATCGCTAAAAACGGCACGCTTCTCGAACCCAGGTGCCGCATCAATTCCTGCGCTTCCGGGTTGTCGTTCGTAATGTCGGCCGTCAATAACAGGATATTTTTTTCCCCGTACAATTGCCGCGCCGCCGCTGTGTTCAGGGCCGCCGCTTTGTTCAATTTACAATTCGTGCACCACGACGCGGTGAAGTTGACGATTACGTTGCGCCTCTCCTCGTGCGCCGTCGCCAGGGCTTGTTGGGAGAACGACGACCAGTACGGCCCGCCCACCCCCGGCTGGTCGTCGTTGAATATCTGCACGTCTATACGTAGATAAACAACGGAGACGATGATTCCAACCGTCAACAACGCCAATGATACCAACGCCGTTACCGCCCGCTTCGCCGCCGGCATTCCGAACCGCGAGAAGCGCCTGTTCACGCTTGCCGCAATGAGGATGCTCAGGCATATCCCGACGGCGGCGACGGTCAGGCGCGGGTCGAGGCCGCGCATCATGTTGACGGCGAAAGCGAGCAGCAGGAAGCCCATGAAGTGTTTCAAGTCCTCTATCCACCGCCCCGGCTTCGGCAACAATGACATGAGGCGCCTGCTCGACGCGAGGAGGACGTAGGGGAGCGCCATACCCACGCCCATTGTCGCGAACAGGATGAAGATAGTGAACGGCTTTTGGAGCAGCGCCCAGGCGAGGAGGGCACCCAAAAACGGGCCGCCGCATGGGGTGGCCATCACCGTCGCCGCCGCGCCTTTCAAAAAATCCCCCGCAAAGGCGGAACCGCCGCCCTTGCCCTCGCCGCTGCCTCCGCCGGAGCCGAGCGCCGGGACGGAGAGGGTATAGAAGTTGAACATTCCCAAAGCGAAGAGGAACACTATGGCGATAATCCCCACCATCATGCCCGGATTCTGGAACTGTTGCCCCCATGAGAACCCGGCGAACGCGGCGAGCCCGGCCAGGAGCAGGAAGACCGCCACGATACCTAAGGAGAAAGCCGCGCTCCTCACAACCGCCGAGCGCCGCGATTCCCGTGCGCTTTCCGCAAACGATAGCACCCGCACGGAGAGCATCGGGAAGATGCAGGGGGTGAGGTTCAGGGCAAGCCCCGCCAAAAGAGCGAAGAGAATAGCCGTCAACAGGCTGTACTCGCGCCGCTCCTCAAGCGGGGTATAGTCGTAGGGGCGCGATATATCGCGCCTGTCCGCCGCGTCATTGTTATTGTTCCGTTGACGCGCCTGCGATTCGGCGACGGAGTCGGATGGGTTTGACAAACCGGACAGGTCAATACTAAGGCCGCTTTGGGGCGGGATTGGGGGCAGGCCGGAGAGCCCGCCTTGCTCGGAATTGGCGCCGTTCAAGGCGGACGCTAAGGAACTCGGCATTCCGACACTGAAGGCTATCGGTTCGGATTTGGCGTAGTGCGTCTGCCAGGCGGGGGCGGAGGGGAAGGCGATACCCCCATCCGGCGTCAGGCCATTTGCCTTACGGCGAGATAAACAAGTTCGACTCCGCTCAATGACCTTTTCCGCCGTGGCCGGGGGGCTGAGCGGAGTCGAGGCCCGCTCAACGGACTTTTCCGTCGAGTCTCGTGGGTTGGGCGGAGTTGAAGTCGGTTTTTCAGTTACCGTATCCGTCGGTGCCGGCAACTCAAAATGTATGCTCTTCAGGATTGGTACGCAGGCGGTTTTGCACATCAGCGCTTCCACAATCGCCTCGTAGGCGAGTACGCGGGGGGGCGGAGGAGCGTCGGCCTTAACGATATCGGGAACGCCTTTTTTACCCTTGAGGCCGCCGAAAAGTTTATTCTTGACGGTCTCCCTGTCCTTCGCGGGGGCCGGTTTGGCCTTTGCGTTTGCGGCGACGCTCTTATCCTTATTGGGGGTATTGATACCGTTACCGATACCTGCGGTATCGACGGCGGCCGCGGCGTTGTCGCGCTTCATCACGCCCTTCACAAAAAAGTACGCTTCCGATTCGTATGCCCAGACCCAGCTTCCGATGGGCGGGTTGTAACGTTTTGGGAAGCTCTTCCTCGCCTCGAGCCAAACGACGTTCCACGGGGCGCGGCTGCCGTTGTCCGCGTCGCGCCGGTTGATGAACAGGTTTAGCGGTTTGCCTATGCCGGGGCCTAATGGGTTGGAGTAGAGGTGGTAGCCTCGAGGGATGGTAGCTTTAACGCCGATGACGATGGTGTCGCCGAGGGCGTATGGCGGGTAGCGGCCGGGAATGGTTTCGAGGCTGAGGTCGTCGTTTTGGCCGTCGCCGCCGAATGCGGAATATAGAGACGTCAGTATAACCAAAGCTATTAGCGGAAAAACAATTCTTCTTGTTAACATAGCGAAGTCAACTACCTTTCCGCTCTGGGGTGAGCTTGTTTATACACTTTTAACAGATGTTCCCTTGATATGTGCGTATAGACTTGGGTTGTCGATAATGAGGCGTGGCCCAGTAATTCTTTTACGGCCCTGATGTCGGCGCCGGCGTCTAACAGGTGGGTGGCGTAGGAGTGGCGCAGTACGTGCGGGCTCTTCTTTTTTTGTTGGGAGACCTGCGACAGGGAGGCGCCCACTATCCGTTCTATTTGGCGGGCGGAGAGGCGCGCTCCCTTGGTGTTTACGAAGATAGGGGTATGCGTATCGACGTCGCCGGGCCGCTCTTTCAGATACTCGTCGAGCGCTTCCGCTGACTGGGCGGTTATCGGCACTATCCGCTCTTTTCTGCCCTTGCCCATGACCCGCACCGTCATACTCCGCCTGTCTACGCTTCCGAAAGTCAGGCCGTGCAACTCCGACAGGCGGAGTCCGCTGCCGTAGAAGAACTCTACGATTGCGCGGTTGCGGGCGCTGTCGGCGGCCGCAACCCCCTCTAAGGATTCGGCCTGCGCCGCCGTCAGGAAAGCCGGCAACGGGCTGTCTAACTTGGGCGTTGACAAGGCCTTGGCTGGGTTGACGGTCAAAGCGCCTGCCTTTACGGAGTAACGGCACAGCGACTTGACGGCGGCGACCTTGCGGGCCACGGAGCGCGGTTTGAGCCCCAGTCGCCCCACATCGTGCAGGAAGAGGCGCAACGGCTGCTTGGAGAGCGCGGCGGCGACGGTGAGAGGATGCCCTTTGTGCAGCAAAAACTCCACAAACTGCGAGAGGTCGCTGCGATAGGCCTCTACCGTGTGCTCGGAGTACCCCTTCTCCTTCCGGGTGTAGTCCAGGAAGCCGCATAGTAGCCGGCAAAGCTCGGTATCGGAGTTTCTGTCTATGACGTCCATTTCTATAATATAATTACCGCGACGACAAAAAATTTACTTTCCCGTTGACCTGCCGCCGTTTTTATAGTATAATATATTATGTGGAGGGCGGAACCGGTGGTCTGCCGCCCCCAAACCCGTCAACACGGGGCATAACCCGAAAAACCGGATGCGTCATTATGGAACAGCGCCGCAACCAACGCCAATGCCAGTCCAAACGCCCCGACGGACGCTCCGGTCGGGCCGGTTTCTCGCTTATTGAGGTCATGGTGGTCATCGCCATGCTGGGCGCCCTTACGGCGGCGATAGCCGTGAACTGGGCGTCGTTTATGCGGCACCAGGAGTTGCGGGGGGACGCCATCAATCTGCATAAGGAGATTATGGCGCTTAAGGCGCGGGCGATTGAGTACGGGTACGGGGATACCCTTAGATGTAGCGGCGATTCGTGTACGCTAAAGTGGTTCGTCACCAATGATAACGGTGACAGCACCCTTCACTCGAAAACGTTTAAACTGAACAGGGGTGTGGTAATCGGCATCGGCGCCGACATTACCGCCAATTGGGGTGACTTAGCCCAAATAACACCCAACAACGCTTGGATGGGCACCCAGAGCACGGCCAAAATCGTGGCGACACCCGATAACATTGACGCCTACGGCAAATGGAACGGCGTTACTTCAGCTAACGGCGCCAGGATTGTGTTGAGCAGGGAAAATGTAAGGGCGCGCTACTGCATACAGAAAGACACCACTAGCATAAGGCCGGAACTTTACTATCAAAGCAGGGTAGGCGGAACATGGACAAGAATGTAGACAAAAAAGCCATTGCCGGCGTCTCGCTCGTGGAGATTATGATAAGCCTCGTTCTCGTGGCGTTTGCCCTGATAGCGATAACAACGGTGTTTCCTAATATGATGCGTCATCGTAAGGGGATATACGAGGCGGAACAGGCGAATATTATCGCTATGGAGGCGCTTGAGTTTTTGCAGGGCTACGATTGCAGCGACATCGCAAGTGGTTATGATGCCGGATTTCAGGCCAAATACGTTAACAGTCCGATAGATATGGGGTCTGCGGTATATACGGTGTCGAGAACAGGGTTGTTGACGCCGCCGCTGTCGGGACATCCATCCGTTGTAACATGCGGCAGTGATATTAATACGGTGGAAGTGTACGTAAAATGGACGAAGAGCGGCAAAGAACACACAATTATAGTGACGGGGGCGTTGCGATGATGAACAAAAAAGGCATGACGCTCGTAGAACTCATGGTCTACATGGTACTGGCCGCGCTACTGCTCGCGCCGGTCGTAATGCTCGTGCAAAATTCGTCGGTCAACATGGCGAGAGACGCGGTTAACGTCAATCTGCGGATGACGGGGCGCGAATTGCTCAATATCATTTACGACGACCTGAAGAACACGGGGTACAAGCTGAAGCCTAATGATTTCACGGTTGATACGGCGGTCAGTTATGCGAACCCGAAGTTTTTTTTGCAGGTTCAATCATGCGATGTAAACCCAAACCAATCTGCCTGTCCCGCCACCCTCGACAGTGTCCGTTTGTTCGACGTCTCCTCGTTCATGCCCGCCAACAAGGTCAATGGCGATTACTATGATTCTATAACTATCCGCAAGGCCAGATTGAAAACGGACGGCGCGTGGGCGGATACCATCGACAGCATCACCTACAAGGTAGAAAATCGGGACCTCAAACGGAGACTCCAAAACAGGCGCGCCGCCGGCGGACAAACGGTAACGCTGGCCAGAAATGTGGAAGCCCTGAAATTCCGCTATTCCAAAGACTTGGAGGATTGGTACGATAATATCGGCAACGATTTTGAATTAAAAGCCTATACGCAGTATATAAAAGTGATAATGGTGACGAAAGACCCCAAAAAGCTGTCGCCCACCAAGACCACGTCTATCACGCTGATAGAACCCGGTAGCGGCAGTGGGGGGGGGCTTACATTCACGAGGGACGACCAGGCCCTCTACGAGCGCCACGAAATAGTAGTTCCCATCCCCAACAACGGCCTGTTCCCGTAGAGATGACAGATAGGCGGAACCATATTAACCGAAACGCGAAGCAGGCCAAAAATCCCCGCCGACATCGAGGAGGTGGAGTAGCCGCGGAATTTGTCGAGGAAAAGGAATATTAAATTTAACGCTCTGTCCGTGTCACCCCCACAGCGACTCAAGGTCGTAATACTCCCGAACTTCTTTCAGCATAACGTGCGCCACCACGTCCGTGTAGTCGATGAGCGCCCACCGTCCGTCCTCTATCCCCTCGTAGTGCCAGGGCGCCGTCCCGTGCCGTTCCTTTAGCGCGCCGATTACCCAGTTCGCCACAGCTGCGGTGTGCGAGGTGTTGTCGCCGGAGCATACTATGAACCAGTCCGCCGCCGCGGACACCTTCCGCAGGTCGAGCACCGATATTTTTTCCGCCAGCTTCTCCTCCAAAACGGAGACGATGGCGTCGACCAGCTCCTTGCCGGCCAGAACGCCGCCTTTGCCTTTTACGCTTTTGCCGTCGTTAATGCCGTTAACGCCGTCAACAACGCTATCGGCGCCGTCAACGCCGTTAACGCTTTTTCCGTCCGCCTTCTTCTTTGCCGCTTTTTTAACCGTCACTTTACTTTATCCTCTCCTCAAAGTCCGGCCCCGCCACGACTGTCACGTCGTACATCGAGTCCCCGTTTCTTATCAATACCACCTTGCCCGTTTTGAGCAGTTTTTCAATCCCGTTCGCCAGGCTCATGTCCGCCGACCGCGATATGACCATCGTGGATTGGTGTTTCAGGGACGAGGCGTTGCCGATGTCCTTTACGTCGAAGCCTTTGGAGCGGAGGAAGTCCGCCACGCGTTTGGCCGCGCCTTCCGCGCCGCAGCCGTTTAGCACCTGGACGCTGCCTTTGCTGGGGACGGCCGCGAACTGTTTGGCCATTTCGGCCGCGGCTTTTGTCTGGGGTGCCGGCGGCGCTGCCGGTGTCGGCGACGGCGATGATGTTGCCGGCGATAATGACAGCGTATCGACATCGGTAACCGCGGACGACGCGACCGGCATGGCGCTCATCATGGAGTTGCCTGTCCACATGGCCGCGGATATCACCGCTATAACGATTACGAACAGTATCATGTTGCGCATTGTTGTATAGATGTTTTCCGTGTTTTAGAATGAATGATAAAAATCAAAATTACCGCAACAGCGGCGCTATTTCACCCCGACGCTAATAATGGTCGGCTTGTGCCCGGCGATTTCCTCCGGGCTTAGCATCGCGTATGTCAACACCATTATGCGGTCGCCCACCATTCCCAAGCGGGCGGCGGGGCCGTTTAGCTCCATAATGCCGGAACCGCGCTCGCCTTTTATTACGTATGTTGTCAGGCGGACGCCCGTGTTCACGTTCAAGACGTGCACCTCCTCGTCGGGCAGGATGCCGGCGCGTTCGAGGTAGGCTTCGTCTATGGTTATGCTGCCCTCGTATTCAAGGTTCACGCCGGTTATGCGGACATCGCGGAGCTTGCTGTTCAAAAACATTCTGTGCATTTGGCTTATTCTTTATCCTTATCGTTTGAAAATCAAAATCTTAAAAATCTTTTTATGAGGACGGGGCTCCGCCCCACCGGCGGCTTAGCCGCCGAGCCAACGCCCCGCCGATAACGGGGCAAACAGCGCCCCACTGGGGCGCGCCTCCCCCCCTGCCGTCCCCCCAAAATCGTAAAATATACAGACGGAAAAAGACCCGTCTGTATATTTTACGATTTTGGGGGGACATTTAAAAATATGCGCCGCTTTGCGTCGCAAAGTCAACATCAAAAAACTTACATTACGGCTACAACTTCATGCGTTTTACCGTCCGTAAAGACCGGGACTGTGTTGCCTGGTATGGCTTTCCCGTCTACCGTCAATACTTTTACGCCTTTGCACGAATGGCTCTCGTTCTTCACTGTGATATTGATTGTCGCTCCCCGGAATTTTCTTGTCGCGGTGAAGCCGCTCCAGTCGGACGGGATGCACGGGTCAATCGTCAAACCGTCGTAGTCGGGGCGGATGCCGAGAATCCACTGCGAGACGGCTACGAAGTTCCACGCCGCCGTTCCGGTCAGCCATGAGTTCTTGGCCTCGCCGTGGCGCTTGGCGTCTTTGCCGGCTATCATCTGGGAGTAGACGTAGGGCTCCATCCGGTGCAGGCCGCTTATCTCCTCGCGGTAGGCGGGGGCGATTTTTTTGTAGTGGCCGAAGGCCTCGTTCCCCTGGCCGAGCACCGTCTCGGCTATGATTATCCACGGGTTGTTATGGCAGAAGATTCCGGCGTTCTCCTTGTAGCCGGGCGGGTAGGAGCTGACCTCGCCCAAGTTGACGTGGTACTTTGTGTACGGCGGGTTAAGCAGCACAAGGCCGTGGTCGGTGTCCAAGTATTTCCTCGCCGACTCCAGCGCTTTTGCGGCGTAACCTTCCGGCACCCCTACCTCGGCCATCACGCAGAAGCCCTGCGACTCTATGAATATCTTGCCCTCGTCGCACTCCTTGCTGCCGACCTTCTGCCGCGAGTCGTCGTAGGCCCGCACGAACCACTCGCCGTCCCAGCCTTTGGAGAGAATCGTCTTGCGCATGGTCTCTATGTGCCCGGCCGCCTCCGCCGCCTCGTCCCCCCTGCCGAGCTTTTCCAATATCCTGACGTACTCTTTGCCGATGCAGACGAACATACCCGCTATAAGCACCGACTCCGCCGTCTTGCCGTCCTTGCTCGTGCATGTCTGGAAGGACTCGTCGGGCGTCGTGGAGAAGCAGTTGAGGTTGAGGCAGTCGTTCCAGTCCGCCCTGCCTATCAGCGGCAATCCGTGGGGGCCCAGGTTGTTGACCACGTGGTAGAACGACGCCGTCAGGTGGACGAGCAACGGCCTCGCCGCAACCGGATTGTTGTCAAACGGCGTGTTCTCCTCCAGTATGCCCCAGTCGCCCGTCTCCTTTATGTAGGAAGCCACTGAGTAGATGAGCCACAGCGGGTCGTCGTTGAAGTTGCCGCCTATCTCGTTGTTGCCCTTCTTCGTGAGCGGCTGGTACTGGTGGTAGGCGCCGCCGTCCTCAAACTGCGTGGAGGCGATGTCGATTATCCGCTGGCGCGCCCTGTCCGGCAACTGGTGCACGAAGCCCGCGATGTCCTGGTTGGAATCGCGGAAACCCATACCCCGCCCGATACCCGACTCGAAGTAGGAGGCGCTGCGCGACATATTGTAGGTGACTATGCACTGATACTGGTTCCAGATATTGACCATCCGGTCGAGCTTCTCGTCGCCGCTTTTGACATTGTACCGCGAGAGCAGGTCGTCCCAAAACGCCTTAAGCTCTGCCATCGCCCTGTCTACCGCCTCCGATGTCGAGAACCGCTTGAACATCTCCTGTGCGCCCTTCTTGTTGATGACTCCCGGTGCCGCCCACTTCTCCCTGTCTTCCACCTCCACGTATCCCAGTACAAAGACCAGTTCGGTAGACTCTCCGGAGTTTAGGGAGATGTCTACGCTGTGGGAGGCAATAGGGCACCAGCCGTCCGCCGTGGAGTTGCGCGACCTGCCGGCAACGACCGCGTCGGGCCGCTCGAAGCCGCCGTAGCGCCCGGTGAATGAGTCGCGGTCGCTGTCAAAACCGGCGACCGGCCTGTTTACGGTGTAGAACGCGTAGTGGTTGCGCCTCTCGCGGTACTCGGTCTTGTGGTAGACGGTCGACCCGTCTATTTCCACCTCGCCGGTGTTCAGGTTGCGCTGGTAGTTGGTAGAGTCGTCCTGCGCGTTCCACAGGCAGAACTCCACCATGGAGAAGAGGGTAAACTTCTTGGCCCCCTTTGAGGTATTCGTCAGTTTGACCTTATGCACCTCGCCGTTGAAATTGAGCGGGACGAAGAAGAGCGCCTCGGCGGTGATGCCGTTGCGGGCGCCGCATATCACGGTGTACCCCATACCGTGGCGGCAAGAGTAGCCGGCAACGTCGGCCTTAACCGGTTTCCACCCCGGCGACCAAACGTCGCCGCCGTCGTTTATGTAGAAGTAGCGCCCGTTGGTGTCGATGGGGACGCTGTTGTACCGGTATCGCGTTATGCGGCGCAATCGGGCGTCCTTGTAAAAGCAGTACCCGCCGGCGGTGTTGGAGATTAGCGAGAAGAAATCCTGGTTCCCCAAGTAGTTTATCCACGGGTACGGCGTCTGCGGGTCGGTGACGACGTACTCGCGGGCGGAGTCGTCGAAGTGGCCGAATGTCGCGTTTTTTGTGAATTCCGAGCTCTTGTCGCTCATGTTTTTTGCTCCTGGTTTTGGCTTTTATGGTTTACAGATTTTATTTTTGGATTACAATTCCATAAATATAAATAATGGCGAGGGAGCGTTACGCGGAAAAGTCGAATTTTGCGAACCGCCTCAAAAATACGGACGCTTCCGAGTCAATCGCAAAAAATTAAAATCTTTAACCCCGCCGCCCGTAAAAACATATTTTTGTATTTGGGTAGATATTATGGATATGGACGCGCAGACCGCAGAAACCGCACAGACCGCTCACGGGCTTATCGGCGCCGACGTCGCCGGCGTCACGCTTTTGACCCTGCACGGGCGTGGGCACACGGGGTTGGTCTTTACCGGATTCCAAAGGTCGCTCAAACGCAAAATCGCCGTCAAGCTGGTGCCGAAGGAGAAGACCACGGCGCGGCGCTTCTTAGACGAGGCGGAGGTCGTGGCCGTGATGAACCACCCGCACATAGTCACCGTCTTCGATGTCGGGGAGTTTAGGGAGTATCTGTACATCACCATGCAATTAGTGGACGGGGACAGCCTGCAAACGCTTATAAAGCGCAAGTTGCGCCATCCGGTGCCGTCGCAGCGCCGCGTCGACCTCCCGACCGCCCTGCGGACGGTCGCCCACACGCTTGACGCGCTGGCCTACGCCCATAAAGCCGGGGTGGTGCACCAGGACGTGAAACCGGGCAACATCCTGATAGAGCGGGAGGGCGGCCGGTCGTATCTGGTAGACTTCGGGATAGCGAGGACCGAACTGACGGAGGAGGACTCCCTTTTTGTCCACGGCACACCGCTTTATATGCCCCCCGAACAGGCGCGCGGGGAGGTAACGGACGCGCGGGCGGACGTTTTCGCTACCGGGGCGACGCTGTGGGAGTGCCTGTCGGGAACGCTGCCGGTACCGCGGTTGCCGTCGATTAAGTTAGTTGGGATAAAAGCAAGGAGGCCGTGGGACTTCTTCGAGCAGACCCCGTCGGAGAGCAGCGAGAGGATAGACAGGGAGCTGGAGGCGATAATACAGAAAGCTACGGCGAGCTACAGGGAGGACAGGTATGCCGATTGTACGGAGTTTCTTGGAAAGATAAGAGAATACGCTAATAACAGGCTGGGGTTGGCGCTGTAAAAATAAGGAAAAATTATTATGGATATGAGTTTCAACGACAAAATCCTGCGCTTTTTCACGGACGTTCTCTGCCCGACTCCACGCGCCTCCCATTGCGAGGACGTGATTGCGGACAGGCTCGAAGAGTTCGCCGCCGCCCGCGGCCTGACCCGCTTCCGCGATTCCAAAAACAACGTCATTATCCACAAACCCGGGACCGGCAAGTACGCCGGTACGTCAGTCCCCGTAATACTGCAGGCTCACACCGACATGATTTGCGTCCCCGCCACGGCCGATTTCACGGGCGGCGTGGAGGCTTACTACTCTTCCGAGAACAGGTTGACCGGCCGCAGCGCCGTCACCGGCGAGAAGACGTCTTTGGGCGCCGACGATGGCATAGGGGTTGCGGCGGTCATGGCGGTTTTGGACGGCGGCGAGATTGTCCACCCGCCGCTCGTCGCGATTTTCACCGCCGAGGAGGAGTGCGGGCTGACCGGGGCTCAGGACGTGTCCGTCGATGATATTATGGGTATCGCGCCCGGCCTGGACTTCGGTCGCGCGGCTTTCATCAACTTGGACAACGGGCATTTCGGGCAGTTCAGCGTGGGGTGCGCCGGGTCGGCCAACGTTACCGTAAAGGTGCCCGTGGAGCGGATGGGCCTTCCGCCGCCGCAAAATTTCTTCAGCTTCGAGCTCGCGGTACGCGGGCTGTCGGGCGGGCACTCCGGGCTGTCGATACACGAGAAGCGGGGGAACGCGAATATCCTCTTGTGTTTAGCCGTCTACAAGCTACACTACGCTAGCGTTGATATGCACATACTCGGCTTCGGGCGGTGCGGCGACGCGTCGAACGCGATTCCGTCCGCCGCGTCGGTGTACGCCGCCGTCCCCGCCGAGCAGGAGAACAGGCTCCGGGAGGCGGCGGATGAGATTGAGTTCATATTCAAGCATATCTACCGGGAGTTTGACGGCTGGGTGCGGTTAGAGATACGGGAGAGCGGCGAGGCGCGGGCGCTTACGGAGGCGGCTATAGAGCGGATGCTGAAGATACCTCGGGAGAAGTGGCCGCCATACTGTTTCCACCGCGGGGATTTCGACGACGGGACGCCATACTCTGTGGGGACGGTCTTCAAGCTGACGAAATTGGCCGAAGAGATACCCAACGGCCCGATAGCATACAGCGCCGCCATGCCCAATCTTGTGGAGACGAGCTCGAATCTGGGCATTATCAGGGACGAGGGGCGCCACATCGCCATGGTCTATATGGTGCGCAGCTCAATAGACGCGGAGCGGGAGCGGATAGTGGAGGAGATAGCCCGCAAAGCCGAGAGCTATAATTCGACAATTGAGGCGGGCAGCCGGTCGCCGGGCTGGGCGTACAGGGATAAGAGCGCTCTGCGGGATTTGTTCCTGAACAGGTACAAAGAGCTCTTCGGCGAGGAAGCGGCGGCGTCCCCGGTACACGCGGGGTTGGAATGCGGCCACTTCGCGGAGAAGTTCGGTGATTTTAAGGATATGGACTTTATATCGTGCGGTCCGACGACGGTGGAGATACACAGCGTAAACGAGACGCTGCATACGGAGACGGTGGAGAAATTCGGGAGGCTGTTAATTGAGGTATTGGGGAGCCTTTGATGTCAATACCCTTCAACAAACCGCATATAACCGGCAACGAGCTCGCCTGCGTTGAACAGGCTGTCCGCTCCGGCAAGCTCTCCGGCAACGGGGCGTTTACCAAGCGGTGCCAGGAGTTCTTTGAGCGGCGCTACGGCTTTAAGAAGTGCCTGCTCACAGCCTCGTGCACCGACGCGTTGGAGATGTGCGCCATCCTCGCCGGAGTGGGCGCGGGCGACGAGGTAATCGTGCCGGGTTACACATTCGTCTCTACCGCTCTCGCTTTCGTCCGACAGGGCGCGAATATCGTTTTCGCCGACAGCCGCGCCGACCACCCGAACATCGACGCCGACGCGATAGAGCCGCTCGTGACGCCGCGCACCAGGGCCATAGCGCTCGTGCACTACGCCGGCGCCGCCTGCGACATGGACGCCGTGACGCGGGTCGCCGAAAAGCACGGCCTGACAGTGATAGAGGACGCCGCCCAAGCTGTGGACTCGTTCCACACCGGCGCCGCGAACGCCGCGCCGCGCCCGCTCGGAGGCATCGGCCACCTCGCCGCTTTCTCCTTCCACGACACCAAAAACATTACCTGCGGCGAGGGCGGCATGCTCGTTGTAAATGACGACCGCTTCATCGCCCGCTCGGAGACAGTCTGGGAAAAGGGCACCAACCGCGCCGAATTCTTCCGCGGCAACGTCGGCAAGTACGGGTGGGTCGATACCGGCAGCTCCTTCCTGCCGTCGGAAATTGCCGCCGCGTTCCTGTGGGCGCAGCTGGAACGCTTAGACGATATACAGACGGTCAGAAAAGCGGCGTGGGAGACGTACTGTGAGATGTTCAAACCGTTAGCGGACGGCGGCCTGTTCCAAGCTCAGGCAATCCCCGCGTACGCGACGAACAACGCTCACACCTTCTACTTGGTATGCAACAGCCAAAACGAGAGGGACGGGCTGATAGAACACCTGAAAAACAACGGTATCGGCGCGGCGTTCCACTACCAAAGCCTGCACAGGAGCGATTACTACAAGGGGCGGCACGACGGCCGGGAGCTGAAAAACTGCGATATGTACTCGGATTGTCTGGTGAGGCTGCCGCTATATTACGGGCTCGGCAAGGGAGACATTGAGCGCGTTCGGGACGCGGTGGCCGGATATTATCGTGTTTAGTTCGTATCAACCGCTATAGCGAACCGGTTTTCTATGTCGTAATTACCATAACCAGTCCTTATTTTCGCGGGGTAGGCGCGCCCCTACAGTTTTTCGATTTCCTGCTCGCTAAGCCCTGTTAGCTTCGCGATTTTCGCTGTGGGCATCTTTTCGTCGTATTTCAATTCCAACGCGGTCTTTAGCAACTGCCGTATGGCTACCTCTTTTTCCTGTACGGCATCCTCTTTTTCCTGTATGGCTTCCTCGATTTCGCGTTTGTATTTCGCCATCTCCATATTCTGTTTCCAGAACGCGTCCTCCATAGCCACCTGATAGTACTGCTCCTTCTCCAATTCCCTGCGTCTCTCAGGGTCGGCGGCGACGTGCTCCAGGATATTGACCATCCCTTTGACATCCGGGTCGTCCACCTCAAGCAAATAGTCCTTTATCGTTGTCCCGTCGCCGATAAAATGTGCCTGCTCAAATATTGACAGCAACCTGTCTATCTTCGTGTTCAAACTGGGCTTTATCCGCGTGGTTTGTATAAAGTACGCGCTGTGGGTCAAACCCTCCACGAACAGGTCGCGGACGCGAATCTCCTCGCCGGTCTGCAAATCGCGGTATTTGGGAACATTCCCGAAAGCCGGGGAATCCACGGACAGGGGGAAGCCGAGGATGTATATCGCGATTATGGGAAGCTTTGAGTCAGCGTACTCCCTGCCCAAATACCGACGGAACCGGAAGACATCGTCAAGCACCTTCGCCTTCTGCATCTCTATTATGACGCGCTTCTCACCCTCTTCTTTGGTAACTATCGTGGCGGCAAAATCCATGCGGAAGAGCGACACCACGGGGCCGTCTTTGGCTATCTCGGCGTACTCCTGGGCGGTACGCTCCAACGTGAGCACCTCGCAGCCCATGATAGTCCCTATCAAAAACTTCGCCGCGCGGTCATTCTCCAGCAGCCGCTTGAACGTTACGTCGTAAATAGGGTTGGCGATTATCAATTTTAACATTCCCCTTTGTTCTAAATTCCACAATTAAACATTGCGCATTGCGGTCTAAACAACACAACATTTAGTTTGATTTTTCAATAATATAGTTTATGGGCGGGCGGAAAGTCAAATTTTTTTAAATTCTTTAGTCTTGATTTTTTACGCGGCTTTTATTATACGGTGGTCGGGTGCTAAACATCCCCGCCGCCGGACAAATCGTACTCCCTGTCCCATTTAGACAGCCCCGACGCGCTCGCCCCCGATAGCGGCAATGTTTCCACGCTCTCGCACCGATGCCCGCAATCATGGCAAACTAAACTTTTGCGCATTTTCTTACCCTCGGTACGCGTCCCCTTCGCCTCCTCAACGCTCGCGTACTCCATTACCGCCGAACATGACGGACACCTGCACACGTAATATTCCGTTGTCTTGTAAAAAAAACCGAAAGGGAGACCCGTCAGCAACGAGCGGATTAATCCCGACAGCACAAAAGTATGCAACAGCGCCAGCGCCAACGTACAAATAAACGCTATTACCTTGCCCACGCCCAGAAGCCATAGAAGAGCCGGCACGCCGGCAAAGATAAGCAGAAGCGGCAACAATAGCCACGTTTGCGCGCGGGCTAATTCCTTTTTAGCCTTTTCAAGGATTTCATTAAACGCGGCATCGTTCTCCTCAACGCTGTAACCGCCCGTATCTATCGCCGCAGCCCCCGCGCTTTTAGGCTTTGCCGCGTTCCTTGCCAGCCCGGATATAATCGCGACAACTAACCACACCCCGAAAGATAAAAATCCCACGATGGGATAGGGGATGCCATCAATGAACGAAAAATCCACGCCCCCGCCCGAATCGCCGCTACCCCCGCCCGAACCGCTCGAAACTGCCGCCCCGCCGCCCGATATGCGCTGCGCGAGCATATCAACACCGGCAACAAGCCCCGCGGAATAATTGCCCTTCTCGTAATACGGCAAAACCCTGTCCAATATGTGCCCCGAAGCCCCGTCGGTTATTGCGCCCTCCAACCCGTAGCCTACCTCAATTCTAAGCCGCGCCCCCTTTTTGCCGTTTGGGACGAGTAAGAGCAATACCCCGTTGTCCAACCCGCGCTCCCCAATCCCCCACGCGTTAAAAAGTTTATGCGCGTACTCCTCAATAGACAACCCCTCCAAAGAGTTGACGGCAACGACGACGATATGCGCGGAGTACTGTTGCCTAACGGCGCCCGACCTGCCCCGAATCTTCCCCCTGTCCGCCTCGCTTATAACGCCGGCGAAGTCGTTCACAAAATCGTCAACCCGCGACGGCATAGCCGATGCGGGGGCGGAGAGCGCCGTAACGGCGATAACGCCCGCGATTGCCCATAATAACGTTCTGTTCTTCATTTTAACCGGTTGCTCCTAAAAAGATAATGTTGGATGAATTACCTGCTTGCCCCGCCACCGCCGGAACTGCCGCCACCGCCCCCACCACCGCCGCTGTCCCGGTCAGACAAATCCCTCCTCTCTAACACCGGCAAAATCTTAACCCCCTCGTACTTATGCCGGCACTCGTGGCAGAGGAGGGTTACGCGCTCCCTGCCCTCTGATGTGTATGTGGGATTCACAAGTATTACGCTTGCGTCCTCCAATACCCCAAAACACTCCGGGCACACAAACAATGCGTCCCCACCGAGACTGCCGAATTTGAAAAACACGCCCGCCGGACGCCCCGAAAACCGCGAGCGGAGCAGCGGCAACCCTACGAATATGTATATTGATGACACCGCCCACGAAATGAGCATCGACATTTCAACGGCAACGCCCAAAAGCCACATAGCGAGCGGCAAGGACACCGCGATAATAAGCGCTATGAGGATACACCACCTCTCCGCCCTTTTAAGCTCCTTCTCCGCATTGTCAACAATTTCCTCAAGCGCGGCACGGTCTTCTTCCGTAGTATATCCCTCCGCCGCCCCCGCTTTCCCGGTTTTGCCGGTTACGAGTTTTTTTATTAACAGGTAAATCCCTGTTAGAAACTTGCACACGAGTATATACGCGATTGCGGTAAGCGCCATCGCGGTCATGACAAGCAATATCTCTAACGGACGCGGAAAACTTTCAAAGTTCATAGTTCGGCTTCTCCTTTTTCTCCTCCGGCGTTTCGATATACGTCTTCGCTCCAAACCCGAAAGCGCCCGCAAACCACACCGCCGGAATCGTCCGGATTTTCACGTTGTACTCCCCCACGCCGTTGTTGTAATTCCGCCGCGCCACGGCGATTCTGTTCTCCGTCCCCGCCATCTCGTCCATCAAACGAATGTACGTTTGGTCGGCTTTCAGGCTCGGATAGTTCTCAACGACGACCAGCAGACGCGAGAGCGCGCCGCTTAATTCCTCGTTAGCCGCTATTTTGCCCCGCGCTCCCGCGGCGGACACGAGACTCGCCCGCGCCTTTACCACGCCGTCAATCACGCCCTTCTCGTATTCGGCGTACTTGCTCGCCACCTTGACTAAGTCGGGAACCAGGTCGGCGCGGCGCTG
>JAITCM010000036.1 GCA_031283085.1 Chitinispirillales bacterium
AAAGCCGTACCATAATCGAAAGGGGACAATATGCCCATGTTAGTGATTGACCGTCAAACGTTGCCGGAACCGCTGTTGTCTTTTATCGGCGCGGAGCGTATAAGGGTGGAGGGCGAAACAGATAAAATAGTATTGACGCCTGTGGTGGATGGGTTTGAGCCGGAGGAATACGACATTGACCCGGATGACTATCCCGATACCACGGCATATTTTAACGCTATTCCCGGCGCGGTGGAAAGGCTTCTCGCTTATCGCAATTTGCCTGATAGCGAATTTGAGGAGTGGGACTTATGTATAGATACAGGGCGGCCCAAAAAAATTATGAAAACAGAAGATATTTTATTGATAGAGGAGAGAGGATTTATTGGAATTACTCAGGGCGGAGTTCCGTAATATCAACACCAGGTTTACGGGAGAGGCCCATAATCAGTCCGGCGCGGCGCTCCCCCCCGCGGCTGTAAGCGGGAGAGCATGAGTAACAGCCACGGGAATTTTCCCGCGAAGGTCGGCGCCCGTTCATTGCAAAGCATTGAGCTTGTCGAAATGAGCATTGGGAACCTTTCCATGGCTAAAGTTTTTATACCGCGTGATCCACGTATTTGAAGCCCATAGCCTCGTACACGGGACGTTGCGTCTCCAAATATTCATTATACTTTGCCATATCGCCGCCAAACTCTCTCTCTATTTCTTTTCTGACACGGTAAACCTCTTCAACCGGGTCATTCGGGTCAAACCATCGTACCGATTCCATTATAGTTCTCCTTGTTAATTGGTTTTAGTCCAAGATTCCATATCCAACAACAGTTCACTCGGATTGCACAAAATAGGGGTATGTAATCCCCGTTTTACATTATATTCTACCATCAACAAAAAACTTCTTTGTCCACAGTGCTTGAGATTCCAGCTTAAGAGAAAATCAATGTTGTGTGCAACACAAATAGCCAAATGATAGCTGTCTGTTTTTGCTGACGTTGGGATGTTCAAGAGTTTATAATACTCCAGCGCGAGCTTATCTATATCTTTCGGTTTATTCAAAACAGGAATACCTTCAATAAGTTGAAGTCTTTTTTTTACGTATTCCGGATCGCCCTTACTGCACTCCTCAATAACATAGTTGCTAACATATAGATTACATCTATGCTTTTCTTTTTCCCAAAAGAAAGTAGTAATCTGTTGCCGAAACAACGTTTCAACGTGTTGGCTTGGCCAAGACGTGATCACGCTCGGTATTGTTGTTTCTATATAAACGCTGCTTTGGGATGTCCCCACTATTTTTAAGCCTTCTTTTTAGGGTTTTTATGCTTTTGATAATCCGGCTACCCACTATATAAAGTAATATATTTTTATCAAAAAAGCAAACTTTTTTCACTGTACCGAAAACGTAAGGGATAAAGACAGCAACATGTACGATGGCATTGTCCGACTGCTCCTTGACCATATCTAAAACGGCGAGAACGTCAAAACCAAGCCCGCAAAGACGGCGATAAAACGTTCACTAATTATATATAGTGTAAATGGCACGCAAATGGCGTGCCAATCGCGGAAGCCGCGAAATCAGCGGGGTTACGCCGCCGGAATGGGGTCAAAACCTTGTTATTTTGGGAACGATGGGGGGCGGGTTGGGAAAATTCAGGATGGTTTTTACAACCGCCGGTTCGGTGAATGTGGGTAGCGGCGGGCCGAAATTTTTTTTGAAATTTTGAGGCGCGAATATTATATTAATAGGAAGAGAACGTATCTATGAAAACAGAAGATATTTTATTGATAGAGGAGAGCGGCGAAAATCTCATAAACCTTGTCCGCGACCGCCTGTTTTGGCAAGCGTGGAACAGGAGCGCGTTTCTGTTCGTCACTCACATAAAGAAATACCGGGTTCATAAAAGGTTCATCCAAAAAGTCGCCCAAGACGTGGCGTGGCTTGGCTTCCCAAAGACAGCCGTGGCTCAAATTGAAAACGCCGTAAGGACCAAAGGGTGGTCTTTTGAGCATAAAAACGCCGACCATATAACGATAGGGGGGATTCCGCAAACAAACGGCTATGAAAAATGGTGGGTCGGCGTTGTTAAACCGCCGAAGGTAATCGTGGCATCCGCCGAGGCCAAAGACAAACCGGGCAAGTTGAAAGAAGGGCAGCCGCAGTTGCTGCCCGCCTACAAAGCCGCCTACGACCTCTGCCTGAGTGTTTATAAGGCGACCGCGAAGATACCGAAGGAGTACCGGTACGAGCTTGGAACGCGGGTAAGGAATTACGCTACGGACATCGCGGAGGAGCTGCATTTAATGAGCAACGCGGCATCCGGCGCGGCGCGGCAAAACGCGGGCGCGGGGGCGATAACGGGATGCGCCGACATTATTCACCGGTTAAGGATAGACGTCAGAATTTTGCACGACTTGCGCCTGATAGGCGTAAACCAGTGGGGCTTTTTGAATCAACAGATTGAGGATTTATTGGAATTACTCAGGGCGGAATTCCGAAAACGCGTATAACCGTAACATGAACTGCAACAACGACAACCTGAACGAGAACGCGAACAACAAGAGCAACGCGTTTTCGGTGCGTTGTGTGAGGGACTGCGCGGGGGGAGGCCGGCAATCGGCCTCCCCCTTATTTTTAGAGCTGCGGCAAGCCTACACGGACGCCCGCAGGCACAAGCGGAGTACGCTCAACCAGCTGAAATTCGAGCGCAACCTGGAACACGAGCTTATATCGCTGGAACGGGAACTGCAAAACCGCACCTACGAGCTAAGGCCAAGCGTGTGCTTTATAAACGAACTGCCGATAAAGCGCGAAATTATCGCCGCCGACTTTCGCGACAGGGTGGTGCACCATTTCCTCTACAACAGGATTTATCCGGTCTTTGATAAAAAATTCATATACGACAGCTACAGCTGCAGGGTGGGCAAGGGCACGCTGTTCGGCATAAACAGGGCGCGGCGCTTTTTGAAATCCTGCGGCGCGAACGGCGCCGAGGTTTGGGTCTTGCGGTTGGATATACGCGGGTATTTTATGGCGATAGACAGAAAAATCCTGTTCAAACTGATAATGGACGGTCTGGGCAAGGCATCGGAAGATTCCGATTTGACGAGTTTTCTGATTCGCAAAACCGTCTTCAACGACCCGCTCAAAAACGCCCGGTTCCGCAGTTTGCCGAGCGCGTGGGCCGATTTGCCGAAAGACAAATCGCTGATGAACTCCGCCCCGGATTGCGGGCTTCCGATAGGCAATCTGACCAGCCAGCTTTTCGCCAATGTCTACCTCAACAGGCTCGACCATTTTGTGAAGAGAGAGTTGAAAATCAAATACTACGGGCGCTACGTCGACGATATGCTTTTAGTTCACGCCGATAAATCGGCGCTATCGGGCGCGATTTCGCGAATCAGGGAGTTTTTGTCAAAGGAGCTAAAGTTGATATTGCACCCCCGTAAAATAAAATTGCAAACCGCCGGCAAAGGTTTCGCTTTTTTGGGTATGTACATTTACCCCAACAAAGTCGTCGCCGGAAGACGGATAGCCGAAAATTTCAGAAACTGCATTTTCAACCCGGTTCCCGATTATTTCAGGCAAACGCGCAGAGTTCAGAGCTACATAGGCCTGCTTTCGCGTTTCGGGGGGTAGGGGAGACGGAAAGTTTTTAGGACAAGTTACAAAAAAACTGGATTGCTTCGCTACGCTCGCAATGACCGTCATTGCCTTGCGGCGAGATAAACAAGTTGCGAGGCGCGAAGCGCCGAAGCAATCCAGAAAGCCACAACTCTTAAAAAAAATATTTACACAAAATTTGAAACTGTCTCGCAAAAAGCTCAAAATCAACCGCTACTTCCCGTGAACCGCCGCGATTATCGGCACGATAACCAGCGATACCACGCTAATCAGCTTCACCAAAATATTGAGCGAAGGCCCCGCAGTATCCTTGAACGGGTCGCCCACCGTGTCGCCGATGACCGCCGCCTTGTGGGCCTCGCTGCCCTTGCCGCCGTGCGTGCCGCCCTCGATATGCTTCTTGGCGTTGTCCCACGCGCCGCCGGCGTTGGACATGAAGAGCGCCATCATCACGCCGGAGACCGTTACGCCGGCGAGCACGCCGCCGAGCATCTGCGGGCCGCCGGCTAAGCCTACCACAACCGGCGTGAGAACCGCTATTAGCCCCGGCACTATCATCTCGCGGATAGCGGCTTTGGTCGATATATCCACACAGCGCGCGTAATCGGCTTTGGCCTTGCCCTCGAGTAGGCCGGCAATCTCTCTGAACTGGCGGCGTACCTCCTCAATCATGGAGAACGCTGCGCGGCCCACGGCGCCCATCGCGAAGGATGAGAACAGGAACGGGAGCATCGCGCCGAGGAAGAGGCCTATCATGACGGGCGGGTCGGTAACATCGATACTGACAGTCTTCTTAGTGAGGGCGAAGTAGCTTTCGCGGAAAGCCGCGAAGAGGGCAAGCGCGGTGAGCGCGGCGCTTCCGATGGCGAAGCCCTTGCCTATGGCGGCGGTGGTGTTGCCGACGGCGTCGAGTTTGTCGGTGCGTTGGCGCACTTCTTTTTCCAACTCGGCCATTTCCGCCAAGCCGCCGGCGTTGTCGGCGATGGGGCCGTAGGCGTCAACGGCGAGTTGGATGCCGGTGGTTACGAGCATGCCCAGCGCGGCGATGGCGATGCCGTAGAGGCCTGCGAAGTGGTAAGCGACAAAGATGGCCGCGCCGATACATAATGTGGGATACGCCGTTGACATCATGCCTGTGCTTAGACCGGCGATGATGTTTGTGGCGGGGCCGGTATCGGAAGCTTTCGCGATTTTCGCGACAGGCTTTTTACTTTCGGCGGTATAGTACTCGGTAATCAAACCTATGGCGATACCGGCGATAAGGCCGCCGATAGTGGCGATAAAGATACCCATCGAAGTGTACGTTTTCGCGTCAGGAGTCCCCGCGTTTACAGTAAAAGTCTCCGGCGCGAACTGTTTAAAGAAAACGACGATAACGTAAGTAGCCGCGGCCATCACTATCCCGGCCCCGAAAGTGCCGAGGTTGAGGGCCGCCTGCGGGTTCCCGCCCTCTTTCGTGCGCACGAAAAAAGTGCCGAGTATGGAAACGATTATACCGACGCCCGCCAAAAGCAATGGCAGCGTGACTAATTTCGCGTCGCCGGCCGCGGCTCCCAAAACCATCGAGCCGACAATAGCGCCAACGAAAGACTCGAACAAGTCGGCGCCCATGCCGGCTACGTCGCCCACGTTGTCGCCCACGTTGTCCGCGATGGTCGCGGGGTTGCGGGGGTCGTCTTCGGGAATGCCCGCCTCAACCTTGCCGACTAAGTCGGCGCCGACATCCGCCGCCTTAGTGTAGATGCCGCCGCCAACGCGCGCAAAGAGCGCGATAGAGGAGGCACCCATCGCGAAACCGTTTATAATCGGAAGAACTGTGCCGCTAAGAAGCGAAACGGTGTCGCCATCCGCGACGTTGTTGCCGAATACGTTCCAATAAATCAAGAATAACCCGGAGAGACCGAGCACGCCCAAGCCCACTACGCACATACCCATAACCGTGCCGCCGGCAAACGCCACGGCAAGCGCTTGGGGAAGCCCCTTGCGTGCCCCGTTGGTCGTGCGCATATTGGCGGCGGTGGCCACCCGCATACCGAAGAATCCGGAGAGCGCCGAACAGAACGCGCCGACCGCGAACGAAACCGCGACAAGCCACTGCATCTTTTCTTTATCTTCGGCGGAGGCGGTGGTAAAGTTCCCGATTGCGAGCAAAATCGCGACGGTAACGACGAAAATCGCCAGCACCTTGTACTGCCGCTTCAAAAACGCCATAGCCCCCGTGCGGATAGCCGCCCCGATCTCCTTCATCTTGTCGGTGCCGGCGTCCTGCTTGTTGATCCAGGCGGTTTTCCAAAAAGCGAACAGCAGGGCGACCACGCCGCAGCCTATCGACGCGTAAAGCAAATTTAAATCCATACAGCCTCCTAATAAAAAGGGTTGGTGTTTGGTGATTATTGATAAATATCGTCAATAAGCAAAATGAAAAGATATATAATATAGTATATGGGCAAACACCAGGTCAAATTCTTTTGATTCTTTTACACGCTGCCCATAAAAAAAGGGCGGGTTAAAAACCCGCCCCGACGACAGTGTCGATTATGCCCGCAATATCAACAAAAAGACCTACTTCAAAGCCTCGTTCTCCGCCGCCGTATAGAATTCGGCGTCAATCGGGACGTTGAGGTTATCCCTGGTCACCAAAACGGGGTCTAACAGGTACGTCTTAACCGTCTTCTTTCCCGTGTTCCCCATCTCCGCCAAAGACCCTTCCGCCAACACCGCGCCTGGGATACTCGGCGTCTCCCCCTTAACGATTTGGTCGGCCAGTATAATCGCCGCTTCGGCGAGTTTGGAGGTATTCTTGAACACTGTGCTCAACTGCTCCCCGGCCTTAATCAGCATCGTCGACTCAAACTCCGCGTCCTGCCCGGTAACTAAGGGCAGCTTGCCCTTGTACTTCGCGTCGGCCCTGCACGCGTCTATGATAGCGCGGGCTATGTGGTCGTTGGGGGCCAGCACGGCGTCTAAAGTCACGCTCTTCGCGTCTTCTTTGAGGAGGCCGGCCATACGGGCCTTGGCGATGGTGCCCTGCCACCCCTCCGTGGCTATTTTCGCGAAGTTCTCTTTGTCGGCGGAGGTTTTAGGGTAGGGGCCGACCACCTTCAGGACGCCGTTTTCCACGTATGGGTTGAGCACGCTCATGGCGCCGTCGAAGAAGAAGAAAGCGTTGCCGTCCGTCATTGCGCCGGCAAACAGGGCAATGCTCTTGGGCGCCTTGGGGTCGGCCTGCTCAAGCCCCAACGCGTTCGCCAAACTCTGCCCCTGAAGCACACCGACCTTGTAGTTGTTGAAAGTGATGAAGTAGTCGTAGTCCGCCGAGTTTTGGATAAGCCTGTCGTAGGCGATAACCGCGACATTCTTCTGCGCGGCCTCCGCAATCACCGGGGCGACCTCGTCATTTATGTTCCCGACAACGATTAGCCTGGCATCCAGCCCAAGAAGAGTCTGTATCTGCCGGTTCTGGATGGACTGGTCGGCATCCCCGAACTGAAGCTCGGCGCGGTACCCGCGCTTCTCCGCCTCAGACTTGAGCGTTTCCCCGTCTTTCACCCAACGCGTGACGTGCGTCTCGGGGATAGCAATCCCAATCAGCGCCCCCGCGGAAGCAGGGCCTGACTTCTTACAACCGCCCAAAAACAAAGCTGACGCCGCAACGCCGGCGCAAACAAGAACAGCAAAAAAACGTCTCATAAAGCCCCCATATTGAAGAAGATATTAAAGATACAGTTATAATGTCTTAAGAAAAGTTACCGTAACCGCCGACCGCCTGTCCCATGCCGCACAGTTTTTAAATATAATATAATTCATACGAAAAAACCTAATTTTTTTCACTGCCGTCCCACAGAAAAAAATAAATTTGACAAAAAAGCCGGCCGCCATAGCATATTTATACGGCTTATTATGCCGCCGCAACAACAGTATTTACCCATATTATAAAAATCCCACCGGAATAACCATGTCGCCGCCTTTCAGGGCGGCGAGCCTGTCATAGAGGCAGACGACCCCGCCCGGCCCGCGCCTGACGGCAGTGATTTTATCCAGCGTATCGAAAGCGTCGATGTCGGACTTTTTCGGGTCGGCGTTTTTTTTGATTTCGAGCGGGTGCAGGACACCGTCATTCTCTATCAGCAAGTCTATTTCGTTCATCTCCTTGTCGCGGTAGAAGAACAGCGGCGCGTCGAGGATGCCGGCGTTGCTAAAACTCTTTATGACCTCCGAAATTACAAAACTCTCAAAAAACGCCCCCGCCATAGCGCCGTTTTTAAGCACGTCAGGCGTAGTCCACTTTGTAAGGTACGCCGCAAGGCCCGTATCGAGAAAATACAGTTTAGGCGTTTTGACCGCCCGTTTGGCAACGTTGTTGTGGTAGGGCTGTAAAAGATACACTAAACCCGACGCGGTTAAAACGGAGAGCCAGCGCTCGGCGGTGGGGACGCTTATCGCCACGTCGCGGGCGAGGGAGGAGAGGTTGAGGAGATGCCCCGTGTTCGCCGCCGCCGCTGTCATAAAGCGTAAAAATTTTATCTCGTCGCCAACCTGAGCCAAATCTCTCACGTCGCGCTCCAAATATGTTTTTACGTATGCCCCGTAGAACATCCGGCCGTCAAAATCCGGATTCGCGCACAGTTCGGGCATACTGCCCCTGTGGATAAGTTCCCATACTTCGTTATACGAAACGTCCGTGTCTGTCCGCGAGCGTTTCTCAAAATAACCTCCCGTCGGCAGAAAGGTTTCCGAAAAACTTACCCCCTTCAGTTCGCGCAGCGAAATACCCAAAAGGCTGGCAATGCCGAGCCGCCCGGCCAGCGATTCGCTTACATTCTTCATCATCTGAAACTGCCGCGAGCCGGACAGATAGAATTGCCCCTTCTTTTTCTTCGCGTCAAGCAGAATTTTTATCTGCGGAAACAGCTGCGGCGCGTACTGTATTTCGTCCACGAATACGGGCGGCGGGTTATCCTTAAAGAACGTCCCGCCCTCATCAACCGCCGATTGCAGCATAACCGGGTCGTCGAGGGTAACGTACCGGATGCCGGAAGCGGCTTCTTTGAGCAGCGTGGTCTTGCCGACCTGCCGCGCCCCGGTAACGAGCACCGCCCCGAACATTTTTGACAGCTTTTCTACCGCTTTTTCGATATGGCGGGCAATGCGCATGGCAGCGCTCCTTTGGGGTAACGTCTTTGGCTGATTTAACATCCAATGTTAAAATAGCCAATGCGCAAGGGAAAGTCAAGTTTTTTATTTAAATTAACGGACATCCGCATTGTCCGCCTGCGCCGCCCCGTTACCCCTTATTTTCGCCAGCTTTCATTACCCATCTATCGATATTCCTCTTCTCATAGTCAAAATTCACACCGACCTTGAACAGCTTTTTGCCGCTACCTTCCCAGGGCGTCATGTATTCCTTAGTATCTATCTGCGTCAGCGCCTCCTCCGCGCTGCCGTCTAATTTGAACTCGAAGCAGTAAACGAAGTTTCGCGTTTCGACCATGGTGTCGAGCCGCCCGTCCGCCGTTTGCACTTCCGACAGGCAGTTGAAGCCCAACATTTTGAATATCACGTGCACTACCGTTTGGAAATGACACTCTTTCTTGCCGACGACCCCGTATGGGATTCCGGCGAATATTCGGCGCAGGATGCCCATTGCCCCGTCCAAGTTGCCTTTGGGGATTGCCGTAATGAATTTTGTGTCTAACCTCTCGTTGTCAGTTGCCCCCAAGTAGTGCCTTAGCAGCGAGCCGGCAAAGGAAGCGTCCACCTCCCTGTTTGGGAAATCAAGCGTATATATGCTGGTTTCCTCATCGTAATCGGAAATCGTGAGGTAGCCGGTTTGACAGAGTATCGGCGCGGCCTCCATGTCATCGATGTTGTATTTGCCGAAGTCCGAACCCCTAACTTGCATCCCGGCCATATCTAAGGCATTGAGTTTGTTTTGTTCGAGCAACCCCACAAGGAAAGAGGGGGTGGCGCTCTCGTACCAGTAGTCGGAAAATTTCCCGCCGCTGTAAAAATGCTTAAGTATGCCTAACGGGTTGTAGATTTTAAGCGGGTTTTCGGAGAAGCGGTAGCCGTTGTAGAAATTGCGCAACTCCCCAATATACGCCTCGCGGCTGTGCCCGGTATTTTTCAAAACGGCCTCTATCTCAGGCTCGAAATTAGCCTCGAGCTCCTCCTGGGTCAGACCGCAGATGTCGGCGTAGCGCGGGTCGAGCGTCAGGTCGGTCAACTGGTTCAGGTCGGAGAAGATGCTTACGTGCGAGAACTTGCTCACCCCGGTTATGAAGATGAAGCGCAGGTGGACGTCGTAGGATTTGAGGACGCCGTAAAAGCCCTTTAGCGCGTCCCGCAACTGTATGTGTATCTCCCGCTTGTTCAGGGTATTTGTCAGCGGCTTGTCGTACTCGTCAATGATAACAACGGCTTTTTCACCACCGCGCCCGTGCATATCCGCAATGAGGTTTCCGAACCGCGTCGGCAAGGTTTGCCCGCGCAGGGTTACCCCATAGTCCCGAGCCGTGTTCTCAAGCCCATTTTGCAATACATCGTCAAGAACAGCCGTACCTTTGCTGTAATCCCCCGCGTTCAGGTCAAGATGTATCACCGGATGCGCCTTCCACTCCC
>JAITCM010000082.1 GCA_031283085.1 Chitinispirillales bacterium
TTTGCCATTTTTTATAGCCTTTGCTTTTGCGTGTGTTTCTGCCTTCACCCATAAAAAATATAATATGGCGGCGCGGGGAACGTCAAAATCAAAGAAATATATTGTTCGCGAATAACCGATATTTTGGGCAGGCAATCCCGTTAATCCCGCTAAAAATTAATAAAAAATAAAAAAAACTTGACACCCGCCCGCCCATTAATGTAAATTTATTAATATGAAAACAAAAACCGTAAGCCTGATTATTATCATGTCCGTAGCCGTCGCCGCCGTAATCGGCGTGGGCGTGCGGATACTTCTTGCCGTGCCGCGGAAGAGGGGAAAGGGCTGATTCGGTTCGTTATTGCGGTAGCGAAAAAAACGAAAGGCCTGTCTCCTCAATGGGAAGCAGGTCTTTTTTTGTTGTACGGACGGCGGCGCGATATATTATATTGTTAAAGTGTCAATAAAATATTGCGCTGTGTTACGGTATAGCTTCGCCGCGCTCGCGGTGACGGTCATCGCCTTGCGGCGAGATAAACAAGTTGGCTTCGCCGAGATAAACAAGTTGCGGGGAGCGAAGCGGCTAAGCCGATAGCGGGTCGTTTTTTATGGAGGCGGTATTTAAGTGAAGAAGACAGGTTCGCAGATTCTTGTCGACGCGCTGGTCAACGAGGGCGTCAAGGTAGCTTTCGGGTATCCGGGCGGGACAGTCATCCCCATCTTTGACGTGCTCTACGACACGAAAGAGATTACTTTCATCCTGACGCGCCACGAGCAGGGCGCGGCGCACGCGGCCGACGGTTACGCCCGGGCCACGGGTGAGGTGGGCGTGTGCATAGCCACTTCGGGGCCGGGGGCGATAAACATTATGACCGGCGTGGCCACGGCTTATTTGGATTCTATTCCCTTAGTGGCGATAACGGGGCAGGTGGCCTCGCCGCTTTTGGGCACCGACGCCTTTCAGGAGGCCGACGTCGTGGGGATAAGCCGGCCCATCACCAAGCACAATTTTTTGGTGAAGGATGTCGCGGAGCTGCCGGCGATGCTCAAGCAGGCGTTTCACATCGCCCGCACGGGGCGTCCGGGGCCGGTGCTCGTGGACATTCCGGTAGATATAGCGCGGGCGCCGCTCGAAAATTACGAGTACCCATCCGAGGTCTTGATACGCGGCTACAAGCCGACAGTGGAGGGGCACCCAAAGCAGATAGAGAAGGTTGCGGCGCTTATAGCCGGGGCTAAAAAGCCGGTCATCTTCGCAGGCGGCGGCGTCGTCGCTGCGGGCGCGCATGAGGAGCTAAAAAGGCTCGCGGAGACCACGAACATTCCCGTCACGCTCTCGTTCATGGGGCTGGGCGCTTTCCCAGGCGGCCACCCGCTGTTTATCGGGATGCCCGGCATGCACGGGGCCAAGTGCGCCAACCGCGCCTTGCAGGAGTGCGACCTGATAGTCTCGATAGGTGTGCGTTTTGATGACCGCGTGACCGGCTTCGTCGCCAGATTCGCGCCAAACGCCTCGATAATACATATAGATGTAGACCCGGCCTCCGTGTCGAAAATCGTGCAGGTTGACGTGCCGGTCGTCGGGGATGCCAAAAACATACTCACGACGCTCAACGGCATCGTCAAGCCGCGCGAGGCCGGCGTCTGGAACGAAACGGTAAAGGAGTGGCGGGGGGAGAAGCTATTCGCCTACCAGTCCTCCGACACGGAGATCAAGCCGCAGGCGGTCATAGAGAAGCTCTACGAGGTGACCGGCGGCGACGCTATAGTTTGCACGGAGGTTGGGCAGCACCAGATGTGGACTGCCCATTATTACAGGTTCGACAAACCGCGGACGCTGATTTCCTCCGGCGGCTTAGGTACGATGGGTTTCGGCCTGCCGGCGTCTATGGGCGCGGCGCTGGCGTGTCCCGGGCGGACAGTCGTGGATATCGCCGGCGACGGGTCTATACAGATGAACATACAGGAGTTGGCCACGATAGCTATCAACAAAATTCCGGTTAAGGTCGTGATACTGAACAACAGTTACTTGGGGATGGTGCGGCAGTGGCAGGATTTGTTCTACGGTAAGCGCTACAGCTCGACCTGCCTGCGCAAGGGCCGCGACTGTCCGGGTTGCTGCGACCCGAACGGCTGCGATAAGCGCTACGTTCCCGATTTTGTCAAGCTGGCGGAGAGTTACGGCATAGCCGGCTTTCGGGCGGAGAAGCCGTCGGAGGTCGAAGATGTGCTGCGCGGCGGTTTGGGGACGGACGGTCCCGCCGTGATTGAGTTCATGGTCGCTCCGGAAGAGAACGTCTTCCCCATGGTGCCGGCCGGGAAGTCATTAGACGAGATATTGGAGGGTTGAGCCGATATGAGCACGCATACGATAAGCATACTGACGGAAAACCGCAGCGGTTCGCTGTCGAGGATAGCCGGGCTGTTTTCAAGCCGGGGCTACAACATCTCCACGCTGACTGTGGCGGAGACGGAAGACCCCGCGGTGTCGAGAATGACGATAGTGGTGGCCGGCGATAACGACATTCTGGAACAGATAGTCAAGCAGCTGAATAAACTGATAGACGTAATCAAAGTGATTGATTTTAACGAGGAGCCGATAATAGAGCGCGAGCTTTTATTGATAAGGGTTGACTCGACGAAGAGCAATCGGCACGAGATAGTGGAGACCGCGAACCTGTTTAGCGCCGGCGTGGCGGCGGTGACGGCGGGGTCAATAACATTGGAATTATTAGAAACGAGTCAACGTATAGACGAGTTCGTATTATTATTGAAGCCGTACGGGATAAAAGAATTAGTACGGTCAGGGGCGGTGGCGATAGCGAAGTCGAAGAAATAGATTTTGATTTTCCGCGACGCGAAGCGGCGCTTGTGTTTTTGTTTTTGCGGCACGTTAGTGCCGCATATTTACGGGGGGTGTTACGGGGGGGCTTTATCCCCCCGTAGGGTGGGTAGCGGAATAAAATATGGCGGCGAAGCCGACATATTTTATGTAGCGAGGGAGCGGTGCGCCGCAGTGCGGCGCTGTTTACCGTAAGCCCTCCCCTTAAAATCGTATTTGACTTTAATTAAAACACACACATAAACAAGGAGCAGTAAAATGGCAGTTATTGATTTCGGCGGTAAGAAGGAGAAGGTCGTTACCCGCAAGGAGTTCTCGGTCGCTAAGGCGCGTACCGTTCTGAAGGGTGAGGTAATCGCGGTGATCGGCTACGGCGTTCAGGGGCCGGCGCAGGCGCTCAACCTTCGCGACAACGGCTTCAAGAACGTGATAATCGGGCAGTCCAAGAAGTTCAAGAAGGACTGGGACCGCGCGGTGAAGGACGGCTGGGTTCCGGGCAAGACGCTCTTTGAGGTCGAGGAGGCGGCGCAGCGCGGGACGATTGTCAAGATGCTGGTGGCCGACGCGGCGCAGCGGGCGATTTGGCCGTCGATTAAGAAGTACTTGACAAAGGGGAAAGCGCTGTACTTCTCCCACGGATTCTCCATCGTCTACAAGGAGCAGACGAAGATTATCCCGCCCAAGGACATCGACGTGATTATGGTCGCGCCCAAGGGGAGCGGCACTTCCGTCCGCCGCAACTTCATAAACGGCGTCGGCATCAATTCGAGCTTCGCGGTCGAGCAGAACGCGACAAAGCGCGCCGAGGAGCGCTGTATCGCGCTCGGCATAGGCATAGGCAGCGGCTACCTCTTCCCGACGACGTTCGAGAAGGAGGTCTACAGCGACCTGACCGGTGAGCGTGGGACGCTCATGGGCGCGCTGGCGGGAATCATGGAGGCGCAGTACGACGTTTTGCGCAAGAACGGGCACAGCCCCAGCGAGGCGTTCAACGAGACGGTCGAGGAGCTCACGCAGAGCCTCATCCGCTTAGTTGACGAGAACGGGATGGACTGGATGTATTCCAACTGTTCCTCGACCGCGCAGAGGGGCGCGCTCGACTGGAAGCCCAAGTTCAAGAAGGCCACGCTGCCGGTCTTCAGGGAGCTGTACGCCTCGGTCAAGAGCGGCGCTGAGACAAAGCGGGTCCTCTTAGCCTGCGGCAAGCCGAATTATAAGGAGCTGTTGGACAAAGAGCTTGCCGAGATGGGAAATTCTGAGATGTGGAAAGCCGGCGCCGCCGCCAGGTCTTTAAGGCCGAAGGAAAAGGCGCGGGAGATTACGAAGGACACGAAGGGCATCGCCGGCCGCGGTAAGAATTAGGCGTTGTATTAATAACGGCAATGGTTTTGACGTTGTAGGGGCGACCGTCCCGGTCGCCCTATGTTGGACAGACGAACGGCAGGGCGACCGAGGACGGTCGCCCCTACGTACGACGGTTTTGTGATTGACGCGATTAAACGTTGATAAATATCACCCAAAATATCAAAAAAATGAAAAAAGAAAAAGTATTAATCTTCGACACCACCCTCCGTGACGGCGAGCAAGCCGCTCCCGCCAGCCTCTCCGTCGACCAAAAGCTCCGCGTAGCCCGCCAGCTCGCCCGCTTGAACGTTGACATTATCGAGGCCGGATTTCCCATATCGTCTCCGGGCGACTTCGAGTCCGTCTCTACCATTGCCCGCGAAATAAAGGACGGACCTGTCATCTGCGGTTTGGCCCGCCTTGTCGAAAAAGACATAGTTGCCTGCGCCAAAGCCGTCAAGCCGGCGCAGCGCCCGCGGGTGCATACGTTTATCGGGACTTCCGCCATACATACGGAAAAGAAGCTGCGCAAGTCCGAGGATGAAGTGCTGTCAATGATTATCGACAGCGTCAAGCTGGCCCGCCGTCTCTGCCCGGATGTTGAGTTTTCCGCGGAGGATGCCGGACGGACGGACGGCGACTATCTGTGCCGCGTGGTGGAAGCGGCAATCAGGGCGGGGGCGTCCACGGTCAATATCCCGGATACTGTCGGCTACACGCCGCCGGAGCAGTTCGGGGCGATAATTGATATGCTGTTTAACCGCGTGCCGAATATTGACAGGGCGGTAATTTCGGTACACTGCCACAACGATTTGGGGATGTCGGTGGCCAACTCCCTCACCGCGGTCGCCCACGGCGCGCGGCAGGTGGAGTGCACCGTAAACGGGATAGGCGAGCGCGCCGGCAACGCCGCGCTGGAGGAGATTGTCATGGCGCTGAAGCTGCGCGGCGATTTCTTCAAGGCGGACACAAACATCAACACGCGCGAAATAACGCGGACGAGCCGTTTGGTCAGCGAGATATGCAGTATGCCCGTGCAGCCCAACAAGGCTATTGTGGGGAGCAACGCGTTTGCCCATTCTTCGGGGATTCATCAGGACGGCGTTCTTAAAGCGCGGAACACTTACGAGATTATGACCCCGCAGTCGGTGGGGCTTAAGAATAATCACATGAATCTCACGAGCCGTTCGGGAAGCCATATATTGAAGACGCGGCTCGCGGAACTGGGTTACGCCGAATCGGATTACGATATGCTGTCGGTCTATGAGAAATTCAAGGCGCTGGCGGATAAGAAGGGTACGGTTTACGATGATGATTTGGTAACGCTGATGGAGTCGGAGGCCGGCCACGAGGTTATCGATACATATACGCTGGACTACCTGAGCGTAGCCTGCGGCAGGGGCGTGGCGCCTGTGGCAATGGCAAAAATTACGGTTGACGGCAAAACGGTTCAATCCGCCGCGTACGGCGACGGCCCGGTACACGCGGCGACGAATGCCATCGACCAGATTGTAGGGTATAAGATAAAGGTTGACAATTTGTACATAGCCGCGATAACGGAGGGCCGGGAGGCGCAGGCGAATGTAAAGGTAAGCGCCTCGTCGGCCGAGGGTTCATTCGTGGGCAGGGGCGTCAGCACCGATATTGTGGAAGCGTCGGCATTAGCGTATATGGATATTGTCAACAAGATTGCAAGGATGAAAAAATTTAAGCGCAAGGTGCCGAAGGTTGTTAATGATTAGCGTTCATTAATATTGGCAATGTAACAATGTGCCGTAGGGGCGCCCGTTGTTGGATTGACGGTTGATGCGGTAAAACATTGGTTAATATCGACAATGTAACAACATTCCGTAGGGGCGGGGTCAGCCCGCCCCGTTTATTGGACAGACGAAACGGAAGGGGCGGCCGAGGACGGTCGCCCCTACGTACGACGGTTTGGCGATTGACGCAACAAAACGTTGAATTAATATTGGCAATTATATCACTATCCATAATATATAAATCAAACAGAAAGGTGAGACAATAACATGAAATCCTACAACATAGCCCTGATGGGCGGCGACGGTACCGGCCCCGAAGTTCTCCGTGAGGGCGTCAAAGTTCTGGACGCGGCGGCCTCCAAGCACGGCCTCAAGCTCAACTACACCGACTACGACTTCGGCGGCGAGCGCTATATGCGCACCGGCGAGACGCTCTCGCAGTCCAACATCGACGAGTTAGCGAAACAGGACGCTATCTTCTTGGGCGCCATCGGCCACCCCGACGTCAAGCCCGGCATCCTTGAGGTGGGAATCCTGCTCAAACTGCGTTTCGCGCTTGACCAGTATATCAACCTGCGCCCCGTCAAGCTGTATCCCAACGTCGAAACGCCGCTCAAGGACAAAGGCCCGGAGCACATAGACTTTGTGGTGATACGGGAGAACAGCGGCGGGATATACACGGGGATGGGCGGGGCGATGATGGTCGGCACGCAGAACGAAATCGCCACGCAGGTCATGTGTTACTCGCGCCCGGTAGTCGAGCGCTGTATCAGGTACGCGTATGACCTGACGCGCAAGCGTAACAGGAAGAAGACGCTGACGCTCGTCCACAAATGCAATGTGTTGACCCACGCCGGGGACTTGTGGGTGCGGACGCATAAAGAGGTGGGGGACGCGGATTACAAGGACATCAAACAGGATTACAACCACGTTGACGCCTGCACGATGTGGATGGTGAAAAGCCCGGAGTTCTACGACGTCATCGTTACCGAGAATCTTTTCGGCGACATCATCACCGATTTGGGGGCGATGATTCAGGGCGGAATGGGAATTGCGGCCGGCGGCAACATCAACCCCAACGGGGTATCGATGTTCGAGCCGATAGGCGGGAGCGCGCCGAAATATACGGGCAAGAACGTCATCAACCCGATGGCGGCGATTTGCGCCGTGGCGATGATGTTGGACACGCTGGGGGAGGACAAGGCCGCCGCGTCGATTGACAAAGCCGTTTACGACGCTTTGGCCTCCGGCAAAATAAAGAGTATGTCGGCGGGAAAGATGGGCATGGGAACCAAAGAAGTCGGGGACTTGGTGGCGTCGTTGGTGTGAGACGGGTAACCGGGTGGGGCGCTGGCAAAAACCGCTTAATTTTACTGAAAACGCATATTTTTATTTAGTAAGTAGTAATTTACTAAATAAGAACGAATATATTTTATAACACGGGGCGGGGCATGGGGCGCAAACTTGTTATTTACCTTGACACTTGTATTTACGGGCGGCCTTTTGACTGGCCGCAAACGCCTAAAATACGGGCAGAGGCCAACGCCGTTGACACCGTCTTAAAAAAGCGCGAGCGCGGCGAACTTCGGATAATAGGCAGCGCGGCGGCGTCTTTTGAAATCGGGCAAATAACCAACGCGGCCAAGCGCAAAACCATTGACGCCTATTATCGGAAAGCCATTACAGAAACCACCACGCCAACCACGCAAATCAAAAAAAGGGTTGGGGTATTAATGACAGCAGGGTTGGGCGACATGGACGCCGCCCATCTTGCAATAGCCGAGGACGCCGGGGCGGGCTTTCTTTTGACCGTTGACAAAGATTTTATAAAAAAGTGTAATGACTTGAATCTAACTATTGTAAAAGTTATGAATCCTACAACTTTCGTAAAAGGAGGGTACTTATAATGAGCGCAACCGCCATAGCCGAACCCATAGCGCGTAAAAGCGCGGCGGGGCATATCGACTTCGCCAACGCCGGCATTCCGCGCACACGACCGGCGCACCCTGAAACGTTGACCGACGCGGAAAGGGCGCGTCTTTGGGCGGAATCAAAAGACGACGATGACTTTACCGACAAAGCCATCGCCTTCGGCAAACTGACCGGCGACTTTACCATCGACCGCCATATTTTGCCGGAACCCACCATTGACGAAATTTGGGAGGGTATTGACCGCATACAGGCGGCACACCCGGAAATTTACGGCACAAACCCGGATAAACTGGCGGGCGGTGTTACAAAGATGACTATGGACACGGCAACCGTAACCATCAACACCGACGCCACAAACGCGCCGGCGGGGAGATATGCTTAAAAACATATTTAAAATAACGCTTGTCTGCCTGTTGCTTCTCCCGTGTGAAAACATGGGAGAAGATATTAAAAACGCGACCGGAGACGCGAAAACCGTTCATGTGCTCGTAGCCCTTTGCGACAACGTATATCAGGGCATTGTCCCCGTGCCGGCGGCTATAGGCAACGGGCAAGAGCCAAATACCAATCTGTACTGGGGCGCGGGTTACGGGATTCGTACCTATTTCAGGAAAAGCGGCGAGTGGAAACTGCTTGAAACCCGCAAACCGGGGGACACCATACTCGAAAGGCTTGTTTTCAAGTACGCGGCAAAAAATTATTACATGGTAGCCGACGCTTACGACGGACGTTATATTGAGCAATGCACCGAAGATTTTATGAACGGCGGCAGCGGGAATAAAAAAGACACTTTGCTGCTCGGCGGCATAACCTTAGGCATCGCCGGCAACGCCTCTCTTTTGGCGTACATAGGCCATGACGGGTTAATGAACTTCGAGCTTTCCGGGGCGTATTCAAACGCGGACGGCGTGAAACGCGATTTGATTATATTGTCGTGTTACGGCAAACGTTTCTTTGGCCCTTACCTGAAAACGGCAAATGTGAATCCGGTGCTGTGGTCGACGGGTTTGATGGCACCGGAAGCCTACACGCTGCACGACGCTTTGGCCGGATATGTTGCGGGGGAGGGCAGCGAGGCTATTCGCGAGAGGGGGGCGGCGGCGTACGCCCGGTATCAAAAATGCGGGCTGAACGCGGCGAAAAGATTATTGGTAACGGGCTGGTAACCGAATATATATTATCTTTATAATGATGTTGACGTTGTAGGGGAGGCGCGCCCCTGTGGGGCGCTGTTTGCCCTGATATGTTCGCCCGCTGTAGGATTGATGCGTTGCCGAGAACGGGCGAGCAACGCTCGCCCCTGCGGTAACGACAATTTTGCGATTGATGCGTTCAAACGTCGATTTTAACGAAAAAGGCACAATTTTCCAAATGTCAATAAACACCAAACGGCACGACGTCGACCTGTACGACACCACGCTCCGCGACGGCAATCAGGCGCTTGGTATCAGCCTGTCTCTAAAGGACAAGCTGATGATAGCCCAAAAACTTGACGAGATTGGGATGAACTGCATCGAGGGGGGGTGGCCTAACCCCACAAACGCCGTTGACACCGAATTTTACACCCGTGTCAATAAGATGAATCTAAAAGCAAAGATTGCCGCGTTCGGTTCCACAAAGCGCCCCGGCAACAGGGTTGAGGACGACCCGTTTATGTTAGCGCTGATATCAACCGGCGCGCCGGTCGCCACCATCTTCGGAAAGTCGTGGGACCTCCACGTGGAAAAAGTTATCAATACGTCTCTTGATGAGAATTTATCGATGATAAACGATTCCGTCCGCTTCCTGAAGAAGCATTTTGACGAAGTCGTCTACGACGCCGAGCACTTTTTCGACGGGTATAAGGCGAATCCCGAATACGCGCTCAAGACGCTTCTCGCCGCCAAAGACGCCGGGGCGGATTGCGTTGTTTTGTGTGACACGAACGGCGGATTGTTACCCGACGAGGCGGTGGAGATTTTCCGTGTTGTCAAGTCGAAGCTCAATGACACAAAGCTCGGCGTGCATTTGCACAACGACTCCGGCTGCGCGGAGGCGTCGTCGTGTTTGTGTGTCATTGAAGGCGCTGTTCATGTTCAAGGGACGATGAACGGGTTGGGGGAGAGGTGCGGCAACGCGAATCTTTGCACTATCATTCCCAATCTCCAGATAAAACGCGGTTTTAATTTGGTTACGCCGGAACAGATGAAAATGCTTACCTCCGCCTCGCTCTACGTCGCGGAGCTTGCGAACACGACGCCGAATGTCCGCCACCCATACGTAGGTGAGGCGGCGTTTTCCCACAAGGCCGGCGCCCACGCCGACGGGGTGCGCAAGGCGCGGGAGTCGTTTGAGCATATCAATCCGGAGTCGGTTGGAAACAACCGCCAATTTGTGGTCAGCGACCAGGCCGGGGCAAGCACGATATTGGAGAAGCTGTCGAATATAAGGAGCGGGCTTGACAAAAAAGACCCCATTGTCAAAAAGGTGCTGGCAAAGATAAAGGATATGGAAGCCGCCGGCTACCAGTTCGAGGCCGCCGACGCCTCCTTTGAGCTTATTGTCCGCGAGGTGCTCGGCGAGTTCAAAGAGCCGTTTGTCGTCAAGGCGTTTCGGGTCATCGAGGAGAAGCGCTCCGGCGGCGAGACGTACTCCGAAGCGACGATACAAGTTGTGGAAGGCGGAGAACTGGAGCACACAGCCGCCGAGGGCGACGGCCCGGTAAACGCGCTCGACAACGCGCTGCGCAAGGCGCTCGTGAAGTTCTTCCCGTCGATAAAAGAGGTAAAGTTAGACGATTACAAAGTAAGAGTATTGGACGGCAAAGACGGCACGGCGGCAAAAGTACGGGTATTGATAGAGTCATCGGACAAAACAAGCCAGTGGGGAACGGTAGGCGTAAGCACCGACGTTATAGAGGCCTCCTGGATAGCGCTTGTGGACAGTCTGATGTACAAGATAATGAAAGACGCGATAATAAACAAATAACGATAAAAAGGAAAACCGAAGATGCCGCAGCGGCAATTAGACTGGTCAAACTTAGGCTTCGAGTACATACGGACCGACGCCTGCCTCCGCGCCGACTTTACAAACGGCAAATGGGGGGAACTTGCGGCCTGCGCCGACCCGATGTTTTCCATCCACGCCGCGGCGGTATGCCTGCACTACGGGCAGGCCTGCTTCGAGGGGCTTAAGGCGTTCCGCCGCAAGGACGGTTCCGCGGCGCTGTTCCGTCCCCATGAGAACGCGAAGCGGATGGCTGACACCGCGAGGCGCGTTATGATGGAGCCGCCGCCGCTTGAGCTGTTTATAGACGCGGTCAAAAAGACCGTTGCGTTGAACATGGACTGGGTTCCGCCCTACGGCACGGGGGCGAGTTTTTACGTCCGTCCGCTGCTCATCGGCACGTCCCCCCGCGTGGGGGTCGGCCCCGCGTCGGAGTACTCGCTGTTCTCTTTGGGAATGCCGGTCGGCCCGTACTACAAGAACGGTTTCTTCCCGGTGAAGGCCTGTATTCAGGAGTTATATGACCGCGCCGCGCCGCTTGGCGTGGGCAACGTCAAGGTTGCCGGAAACTACGCCGCCGGGATGTACGGCGACTTTGAGGGCAAGCACAAGGGCTACCCCATCTGCCTGTATCTTGATTCCGCCTGTCATCGCTATATTGACGAGTTCGGGACGTCAAACTTTTTCGGGATAACGAAAGATGACCGCTACGTCACGCCGGATTCGGGCTCGATACTGCCGTCCATCACGAACAGAAGTCTGCAAACGATAGCGGAAAGCATGGGTCTGAAGGTGGAACGCCGGAAGATTGACATAGAGGAATTGCCGGATTTCAAAGAAATAGGGGCTTGCGGAACGGCGGCGGTCATCACGCCTGTCTATTCCGTTACGCGGGGTGATAAGGTCTATACATTCGGTAAGGAAAATGAGGCCGGGGAGACTTTGACCCGGCTGTTTAAGGAGATACAGGGCATACAGTACGGGGAGCTCGAGGATAAGTACGGGTGGATGCTGCCCGTAGGGAAGGACTAAAAATCAATGACAATGTTTCTTTACGCGCTTATCCTGCTCGCCATTATCTTTGTCGCCTCTTTCGCGAGCAAGTGGCGCGTGCCGCTCGTGGTCATTTCGCTGTTTGCCGGGATGCTCTTCGGAACCGGCGCGCTTGGCCTTGTGCCGTTTGACGACCCGTCCGCGGCGCAGAAAATCGCCGATTACGCGCTTGTGTTCGTGCTCTTTATCGGCGGTTTTGTCACAAGGCAGGACAGGCTCCAGAAGGTTTTCGCCCCGGCCATGATTTTGGCCACGGCCGGTGTCATAATGACCGCCGCCATCACTATCTTTTTGCTTCCCGTCGTTTTCGGTTTTTTTCATATCGAAATCAGGATGTCGCAGGCGATACTTATCGGGTGCATCGTCGCGTCGACCGACGCCGCCGCCGTGTTTTCGATTTTGCGGACGCGGTCGCTCGACCCCAAGCTCTCCGCCCTCGTTGAGATAGAGTCCGCCACAAACGACCCGATGGCGATTATCCTGACGACCGTCGCGGTGCAGATTGCCGTCGCCCAAGCCATTACCAGTACCGGGATGGGCATGGGCATACCCATAGAACGGCCTTTCAGCGTAGTGCTGACGCTCGTGTGGCAGACCGTGGGCGGGGTAGGGTTCGGGCTTTTGATAGGCGCCGTCGCGGTATTCCTCAGCAAATTCGTCGCCAACCTTGATAAAGGCTACTTCTACATTTATATAATTTCCATAGTCATGCTATCCTACGGCGTGGCGGATTTGGCGAAGGCGAGCGGCATCCTTTCCGCCTTTTTCGCTGGCTTCGTGCTCGGCAACTCGAAAAAAGTCCCATACAAGTCAACGTCGGCGACGCTGCTTGACGCGCTGTCGACTATGGGCAACGTCGTGATTTTCGTCGTTCTCGGCCTGTTGGTGTCCCCGCAGGGGTTTGTAAGGGTATATAAAGAGGGAATCCTCCTCTTTCTGATACTCACGTTTGTCGCGCGTCCGGCTGTCATCGCGGCCTGTATGTATTTTTTCAAGTATTCCGTAAAAGATAAGGTATTTGTGGCGTGGAGCGGGCTGCGCGGCGCGGTACCCATGGTGCTGGCTACATACCCGGCGGCGGCGGAAATATCGGAAGGGGTGTCGGCGGGGTTGGACAACGACAGGTACATCCTGAACACAATCTTTTTCGCGGTGCTGCTCTCGATGGTCATTCAAGGCTCGACCATCACGAAATTGGCCGATATGTTCAAGTTAGCCACCAGGGCCCGCTTCAGGCCGCGGCAGGTTATGGAATTAGTATCGTTGCACAACTCCGGGATGGAACTGGTGGAGATAGACGTTGACGACGATGTCTACTCCGGGGAGGCGCTGGTGTCCTCATTCCGCCTGCCGCGCGGCACGACCATCACGATGGTCAACCGCGGCGACAAAATAAAAGCCCCAACCGGCCAGACGCTAATCAGGGCGGGCGATATACTGTACGTCCTCGTTAAAACGGAGGAGAGGGACAACGCGATGGAAGAAATCCTGCGCCACTTCAGGTCGAACACTAAGACTGTGCCGATTGTTACGGATTATGAAGAGGTGGATAAGCGCAGGTAATTTAAAATCTTTTAAATCTTTACTTTAATCCGCCCATAAACGATATTTATATATTATCGGTATTGATGCCGGTAGAAAAAAAGCTTTTAAGGATATACAATGCCCGACTTTTTTGAGGACCTGGTCTTCTCCCCCGAGGACATTATTACGTTCCCCGGCGGAATCCCGGGGTTTGAGAACAGTAAGCGCTTTGTTATTGTTCCGGTGCCGCAGTGCGAGCCGTTTTCCTGGCTTGCCTGCGTGGAAGGCTCGCCGCCGCTGCGGTTTGCTATCATCAACCCGCTAATCTTTATACCGGATTACAGCCCAAAGCTCTCCAAGGAGCAACTCTCCGATATAAACGTCGGCATCGGCGACCTGCACGACCTGGTGCTCTACACTATCGTCACGATAGGGCAGAACCCGATAGACTCCACCGCAAACCTAACCGGGCCGGTTATCATCAACAAAAACACCAAGCTTGGCAAGCAGGTGCTGATTGACGACGACCGCTACTCAACCCAGGACCCTATAATCAGGAAAAACCGCTGATGCTGGTACTAACACGAAAAAAAGAAGAGTCTATCCGCATAGGTGACGACATAACGATAAAAATCGTCGACATTGACAACCGCCAGGTAAAATTGGGCATAGAGGCGCCCAGGCACGTGGCTATCAACAGGGAGGAAATCTACCAGCGGATACTGGCCGAAAACGAGGCCGCCAGCAAAACACTTGGGGCGGGGGACGGGCTTATGCATATCGCGGGGTTGTTGAAAAGCAATAAAGGTCAAAATAATTAAAGATACGACAGGGGAGAAATTATGGCAAATAAAGAGGCTTTGGCACACTTGGACAACGGTAAAAAACTTCTTGGCGACGGTAAGTGCGACGAGGCTATTCTGGAACTCGACCGCGCCTTGGCCATAGACGGCAAATCCGCCGACGCGCACTTCTACCGCGGCCACGCTTACGTCAGCAAAGGCGACCGCGACCGCGTAACCGCCGTCGACCTGCCGACAGCCGACCAAAGCCAGGTATACGACGGTCGGAGCGACTACGACCAGGCCATAGCCGACTACACCGCCGCGCTCGCCCTAAACCCCGCCACACCGGAAATCCTCTGCGCCCGCGGCCACGCCTACCGCCGAAAAGGAGCCTACGACCGCGCGATAGAAGACTACACCGTAGCCCTGAGCGTAAAACCCGACTACCGTGACGCCCTGAACAGCCGGGGAGTCGTACACTACAGAATGGGAGCCCACAAAATGGCCATTAAAGACTGGGAGTCAATACTGAAAATCGACCCTAACGACGCAACGGCAAAACAAAGCATTGAGATTGCGCGGTAGCCAAACATGGTGGGAAGCGTTTTTTTATTAATGCGGTTGTTGTAATCGAAAAATGGACGCACCCCACCGGCGGTTTCACCGCCGAGCCTGGGGGCGCGTCCATTTTTCCGCTATAATGCCTGAAGCGCCCTTTTTATTTACTCAGCAACTGCAAAATAGTGTTGGGCGTCTGGTTCGCCTGCGCCAGCATCGCCGTGCAGTATTGGTTGATTATCTGGTCCCGCGTGATAGTTATCATCTCCCCCGGAACGTCGGTGTCCATCAGGACAGACTCGTAGGACTGGCTGTCCTCCGCGATTTTGTTGACGTTGTTCCACGCGTGCTCCAGGCGGTTCGCGATGCCGCCCAGGTTCGCGCGTACCGAGTTCACGTAGTCTACGGCGCCTATCACACTGTCGATGGCGTTCGACGCGGCTTCCTGCGTCTCTACGTTCATACTCTTCCCGTCTATGCCCAGGGTCTTCGTGGTGACCGCCGGGATGCGGTGCTTTATGTATTCGGCGTTAGGTTCGTTGTTCTCCTTGACCATCCGGGAACTCCCGTTCGCGCCCTCGCGGCGAACCGTTACCCGCGAATTCGGCAACCCGCCCGTGCCCACCTGAAAGTACCCGCCTTTGCCCGTGCCCCACTCCCCCGTGCCGTCGAGAAGCTGTAAGTTGTTGTATTGCGTGTTCCTTGAGGTCGCGTTTATTTCGTCCTTCAGCTTATCGACCTCCATTTGAATTGTCTGCCGGTCGTCGTCGGTGAGCGTCCCGTTGGCCGCCTGAACCGAGAGTTCCCGCAGTCTGTGGAGCATATCGTCCACCTCGTTTAACGCCGCCTCGGCCACGTTTATGAGCGCGATACCGTCCTGTACGTTGCGCGATACCATGTGCAATCCCCTGATTTGCCCCTTGAGCCGTTCGCCCACGCCGTGGGCCGCGACATCGTCCGCCGCGCGGGTCACCCGCTCCCCCGAAGCGACGCGCTGCATGGAACGCATAAGTCCCTTCTCCAGCGTGTCAAGACGGTTGACGTTCGTCATTGCGGGGGCGTTGAAGTTGATGCGTGGCATAGCTATCTCCTTGTTTAAGGTATATTGAATTTAGTTATCTTTCAAATCGGCGCCGAAACCCGGCCTCACCGACAAAAGATTAGAGCAAATGCCATGCCAACCGGATAACAGGCGAAAACAGCGTAATTTGAGGGGTATTGCGAACGGTAAGGTAAAATTGCGGCGCGATGACCGGGAAAATTTTGCCGGCCATCGCCCAATTAAGGATTTCCGCCGGTATCGGCGCTGTCCCCTACTTCCTCCACTTAAACAGGTCGGGCAACCTCTGTAAATCGTTGAATGTCACGAACAGGAACAGGGCAAGGAAGAGGAATATAAAGACCTTGTTTACCGCCGTTTGCGACTCCGCCGACAGGGGTCTGCCCCGGATGGCCTCTATTATTAGGAACATCAGCAGGCCGCCGTCGGTTATTACCAGCGGGAGGAGGTTAAGCACGGCTAAGTTTATTCCTATGAGCGCCATGAAGTTCAGTATGCTCGACAGGCCTTGAAAGGCCATCATGCCGGAGACGGGGATGATGTTGAGCGGGCCGGCCAACTGGCTTGCGGGGACCTTTCCGCTTGTCAGCTTGCCCAGCACATCGAATATCATCGCGGAGTATTCCCAAGTCTTGCTCATTGTGGGGCCCAGCGCCGCCGCCGCTCCGTAGCGCACGAGCCGCGTCGGTTCCGGCACCGGCTCTATGCCCAGCAGATAGCGTTTTTCCGTGGAGTCGTAGGTTGGGATGACGAAGACGTGCATTGGTTCCGCGCCGCGCTTGATGTTGATGGAGGCCGCCGGCTCGCCCTCCGGGTCGTACTCTCGCATAAGCGTGGCGAAGTGGTCGAAGGAGGAGACGGGGACGCCTTTTAGGGCAAGGAGCGTGTCGCCGGCTTCAAGCAGGCCCTCCGCGCCGCTCTTGGGTTTCACTCCGCCTATGACAGGCGGGTAGCGCGCTGGCATAAGCCCGCCCGAAAGCGTCTTGGGCAGGTGGGCGCCCGTCCGTTCCACGTGCAAGTCGAGTTCAAGGGGGGTTCCGTTGCGCAATACGGCGACTCTGTAACCGCCGCCTAATTGCTGAGACAGGCGCGTGTCCACCTGCTCCCAGGCTGAGACGGGCGCGCCGTTTATGGAGACGATGCTGTCGCCGGCCAGAAAACCGGCGGCTTCCGCCGGAGAGCCTTTCTGCACTATGCCGACGCGGGCGCTGTCGAGGAACGCGGGGCGGTCTATGCCGTGGACGAACGCCGCCCAGAGCGTGAAGACCGCGAAGACCATATTCGCCACGGGGCCGGCAATCGCTACGGCGGCGCGTTGCCATATAGGTTTGGAGGAGTACTCGTCGTCCGCCCCGCTCCGTTCGCCGGCGGGATTCTCTCCGGCCATTTGGACGTAGCCGCCGAATGGAATGGCGTTTACGCGGTACTCCGTGTCGCCGCGTTTCCAGCGGAAGAGCGTGCGGCCGAAGCCGATTGCGAAAGCCAAAACGCGGATTTTGCAGGACTTTGCGGCGATGAAGTGCCCGAACTCGTGCACGAAGACCAGAACGCTTAATACCAACAGGCCTATCAGTATGGCCAGCGGGAAGTACAGGTGATGCATTTTTTGTCCTTTTAAATAGAGGTATAGAATAATATTCTAATTACGTTTAAAAATTTGAAATTATCAAAAAAACGATTAATCATCTATATTTCCTTGCGACCCTCTCTCTGACGTCTTTATCGATGTCCATGATATCGTTCACGGAAATAGCCTTGACCGGATTGTGTTCGTTCAATTCCGTTTCGACGATTTTGGCGATGTCCGTGAATCCTATTTTTTTGTTTAAAAATAAATCGACGGCGACTTCATTTGCCGCGTTTATTACCGCGGGGGCCGTGCCGCCTGTTTTTCCGGCGTCGATACAAAGTTTCAGGCACGGGAATTTGTCCGGAGCCGGTTCCAGGAAATCCAGGCTGCCGATATTTGACAGGTTTAGGCGTTTGCCGGATATGGGGAGCCTTTGCGGCCACGACAGGGCGTACTGTATCGGCAGTTCCATATCGGGGAGGCCTAATTGCGCCATTACGGCGCCGTCGTGGAACTCCACCAGCGAGTGGACTATCGACTGGGGGTGGACGCAGACCCGTATGCGCTCGTAAGGGAGCGAGAAGAGGTGGTGCGCCTCTATGACCTCGAAGCCCTTATTCATCATCGTCGCGGAGTCTATCGTGATTTTTTTTCCCATAGACCACGTCGGGTGGTTGAGCGCCTGCTCCGGCGTGACGGCGGCGAAAGAGTCTTTGGGCAGGTTCCGGAACGGCCCGCCGGAGGCCGTTACCGTTATCGATTCCGCCGCCTCGACGCCGCCGCCGGCCTGAAGGCACTGGAGGATGGCGCTGTGTTCGCTGTCTATGGGCAGCAAGCTGGGGATGAGCGACGTTTCGTCAATCGGCGCTGACGGTTTTTTATTCGGGTTGACGACGGCGCGGATGCAGTCGCCGCCGATGACAAGGCTCTCTTTGTTGGCGAGGGCCACGCGCTTGCCGCGTGAAAGCGCCGCCACGGTAGGTCTGAAGCCCGCCGCGCCCACAAGCGCGTTAAGAAGAATGTCGTAGTCGGTCTCGTTGACGATGCGTTCGAGGCCGTTGCCGCCGCAGTAAACATTTACTTTTTCACCGAACAGGCCTTTGACGGCGTCGGCGTTTTCCCTGTCGGCGATGTAGATTGACGACGGGGAAAACTCCCTTATCTGTTCGACTAACAGACCGACATTGCTGCCCGCGGCCATCCCCGCTGCGGAGAAGCGTTCGCGGAAACGCCTGACGCAGTTGCACGCGCTTCGGCCTATTGAGCCGGTTGAGCCCAGTATCAGTAATTTCGTGCCACCGCCGCTCATGCCGCCCACCTGACAAACAGCCACGCGAATAAATACAGTACCGGCGCCGTAAAAAACAGGCTGTCGAACCTGTCCAGTATCCCTCCGTGCCCCGGGATGATGTGCGAGGCGTCTTTCACGTGGAAGTAGCGTTTTATCAGCGACGCCAGCAGGTCGCCGGCCTGCGCGGTCACGCCTATCAGTACGCCTATCGCGGGGCCCAGTATAATCGGGTACTTGGGGTTTCTTATGAATATCCAGGCGACGGACATTACCGCGGTCGCCGCTATAAGCCCGGCCACGCTGCCCTCTATCGTCTTGTTCGGGCTTATGGCGGAGAAGTGGTGTTTGCCCAGCGTTGACCCCACAAAGTAGGCCGCCGAGTCGCACATGAAAGTCGCCGTAATTATTGCCACCACGTCAAGGTAGCCGAAGCTCCGGTAGCCCGGCCCTTTGAGGAAAATCAGCTCGTTGTTGAAGAGGCTCTGAATCGGGGCGCGGTAGAGGTCTGTCAGGCTGGAGGCGGCGATGCCCAAAAAGACCGTCCCGCAGAAGAAGAGGCTCATCCGCTTCCAACGCCCGAATTGCGCGTCCCTCCCGAAGAAAAAGGCCTCGAACGCGGCGATTACTAAGAGCGCGCCGTTGGAGAGCGTGTTCGGCGGAGTATGGCCCAGGAGGTCGGCGGCGCTGGTCAGGAATATCCACACGTACCCCAGCCAAAAGGCGTTTACCCTGTTGGCGGCGCTCAGCATCTTCATGTATTCGTATGTACCGAGCAATACGATTGCGAGCGCCAGTATCTGCCCCGGATAGATGTTCGGCACTGTGCCCGCCGGCATTCCAAGCAGCCTGAGCGCGAGGGCCGAGATGGAGAGCCGCGAGGAGATGATAACAAACGCCACCGGAATGGCCGCTCCCGCGAAAGCGAGGCGCTTTTTGAGGTTGGCCCTGTTTATCATTCCTTGACCTTTCCGAAGCGCCGGTCGCGCTTTCCGAAGTCCTCTATCGCCGCGACCAGCGCCGCCCTGTCAAAGTCCGGCCACAGCGTGTCGGTGATGTACAGTTCCGCGTAGGCGGCCTGCCACAGCAGGAAGTTGCTTATGCGCCGGTCGCCCCCCGTGCGAATGATGAGCTCCGGGTCTGGGATGCCCCGCGTGTACATATACCCGCCGAACGCGGCCTCGTCGAGCGTGTCGATGAGGCCGGGATTGGAAAGCGCCTCCCTCGCGAAGACACGCGCCGCGTTCACGAGCTCCGAGCGCCCGCCGTAGCTTATGGCCAGTATCAGCGTCAGCCCCGTGCTGCCGCTCGTGTCCTCTATCCCCTTTAGGAGCGCCGCCCGCGTCTTGGGCGGCAGTTTGTCCAAAGAGCCGATGGCCATGAGCCGTACGTTGTTCTCGCGCAAACTGCGTATTTCCCGCCGCGTCATTTCCACGAACAGGTCCATAAGCATAGAGACCTCGACGGCCGGGCGCCCCCAATTTTCGGCGGAAAAAACGTAGACGGTAAGGTAGGAGACCCCAAGCTCCCCGCAAGCCCGCACCACCTCCCGCGTGGCGTCCGTTCCGGCGCGGTGTCCGGCGGTGCGGGGCAACCCCCGGCCGCGGGCCCACCGCCCGTTGCCGTCCATGATGACGCCTATGTGCGCCGGGACGCTCATGCCCGCGGGCGCAACCGCGGACGCGGATTTGGGCGTAGGCTTGGACAAAGCGCGGAATCCTTTTTTAGAAAATAGAAAAAAAACACCCCCAACTGGACTCGAACCAGTGGCCCTCTGCTTAGAAGGCAGATGCTCTATCCAACTGAGCTATGGGGGCTTTGACTTAATAAACTAATAAAACGCGCGTAAAAAAGCAATACCTGCTTAATAAAAAAACGCGCGTACACATTTCCGCCGCCGCCCACCCCAAAAACAAAAAACCTCAGCCGGATGCGGTGTTAATTATACCTTTGATGTAATGCGGGGGGGTTGGGGTGCGGGCCGCATATTTGACTTATAGCGGCGGATTTATTATTTTACTTGCATAATGGGCGTATGTAAATCCAAAAAGCCGCGAGGCTGCGCGAAAGCCGGCCGCAAAACCAAAGACCGCAAGGAACTTACCCCGTTCCATAACGCGGCGTTTGACGTGTTTTGCCACCGGTTGCGCAAGTATCAGGAGAACGGCGACGTTACGCTCACGGATGAGTGTCAATTGTCCCGCGGCCCGTTGAAAATCGACGTTGTAATCATCAAAAAGAACAGCGATGCCGTGTTAGAATTGTCTTGGGCAAGATTTTTCCGCGGCCACAACATCATAGAGTATAAAAGCCCGGTCGATGACCTGCCCACCGTCGCGGTGTTCGATAAGTTAATCGGATATGCACGAATCTACGCTTCGCAAAACGACGTGAAGATTACCGACGTAACCGCGACGCTTGTCTGCGCCAAAGAGCCCCTTACGCTCTTCGAGGCGCTTGAGGCGGAGTACGGCTATGAAATTTTGCGGAAAAGCGACGGTATCTATTTATATTACGCAAAAGGGGGTTGCCGCCGAAAAGGGCTTGGCTATCCAAATAGTGGTGGAGACGGGCGAACTATTATTAGCCGCGTTGGATGAGAAGATGGCGGCGGACGAGGGGACGCAAGCCAAAGTAACGGAATTTATCCTTACAGAGGGTTTGGAAGACGAAGAGCGTTTGAGCCATTGGTTTAAGGCGCTCCCGCCTGAACATCTAAACAATGTAACGGAAAGGATGGAAAACATGGACAGAGAGAGAAAAGAAGCGTGGATGAATCTTATGAAAAGGACGGGCTTTGCCGACCATTTTATGCAGGAAGGTGAGCAGAAAGGCGTACAGAAAGGCGTACAGAAAGGCGTACAGAAAGGCGTACAGAAAGGCGTGATTGAAGGTCGGCAGGAAGGTCGGCAGGAACAACTCCGACAGGACATTGTCTCCATGCATCAGGAAGGGCTTGGGGTTGAGGCTATCGCACGGGTTACCAAACTTTCGGAAAAAGAAGTCAAAGCGATTTTGGGCTTGTAACGGCGGCGGAGCCGCCGTAGGTGCGTACTCGATAGGTGGGGTGAGGTACGGCGGCGGTTGGTGCCAACGCCGTGGAATATGCCCCTAAAGCCGCTACGCTCGCCGCCCGGTAGAGCCGAAAAACCATAATCGTCCGTGCCGTTTCCGCTTACGTTGTCTTCTATTATTCCAATTCCAACCGTTTGTTGATTTTAGTTTTAATCCGACAACATCAGGACTGCCGGCCGCCGTCCACCAACTGTCCCATTCCGCCGAACAACGCGCCAAAAGGCGGTTTTTTGCCTGAAATATAGACAATATCTATATGTTTACTATTTTGTCTATGCCAAAAATATATAGTTTTTTACAAAGAATTTTCTTGACAGCATTCCTTGCCGATACATATATTATACATTCTATCTATTAAGGGTCTTTCACTTTTAACCGGAGGTTTTTCTTGTTTAACAACATTAAGTTAGGAACAAAGCTTATATCGAGCTTCCTTCTCGTGTCGCTGTTTAGTCTGGCGCTGGGCGTTACCGGGATAGTATTTACGCGGCTGTTCAACTCCGAGGCTAAGGAACTGCAGGACCCGAGCAAACTGCAGAGCGTGATTTCCGACATCACCGGCAAGCACTACCAGTGGCGCCACAATCTGACCGAAACCGTGGTGAAAGGGCTTGAGTTCAAAGGCGCCATTGACCCTACGCAGTGCGCCCTCGGCAAATGGCTGAGCAGCGACGACGCGAAAAAGTTGCACGACAAAAAGACGCGCGACCTGATAAACAGCGTCATCTCCCCGCATGACCATATCCACAACGGGGCGGGGGGCATCGTCGCGCTTTTGAAAGCCGGGGACAAAAAGGCCGCCGAGGATGCCTACTCAAACAGCGTCATGCCTAAATTTGACGAGATTATAGCGGGGCTAAACGCCGTAAGCGCCAGACAGGACGAATTGATGGCAGAGGGCGAGGCGAGAATAATAAGTTCAACGCAAACCGCATCCAACATTATGGTGGCGCTCGCCGCGGTCTGCCTGCTGGTGGGGGTAACGCTGGGCATCGCCATGTCCCGCAGCATCGGCGCACCCATGAACGCGACAGTCAATATGATTGCCGAGATGAGCCGCGGGCACTTGGACGCGAGGCTCAACCTGAGCCGCGAAGATGAAATCGGCGTCATGGCCAAAACGATGGACACATTCGCCGATGACCTCCAGAACGTCGTTGTGGATGCCCTGAAGAAGATTTCCGTAGGCGACCTGAGCGCCGAAATCACGCTGAAAGACAGCCGGGACGAAATCAGCGCCGCCCTCAAGGGGACGATAGATTCGCTGCGGACGCTCATCATCGAGGACGGCGGCAAGGTTCTTGTGGCTGCCGCCGGCAAGGACCTGTCGCAGAGGATGACGCACGAGTTCAAAGGCGAGTTCGCCGCGATGAAAGACAACATCAACACCGTTGTGGGCAACTTGGACGAGGCCTTGAGCCAGGTAACGGAGGCGGTGGGGCAGGTAACGAGCGCGAGCGGGCAGATTTCAAGCGGCGCCCAAAGTTTGGCCGAGGGCGCCAACGAGCAGGCAAGCTCCCTCGAAGAGGTATCGTCAAGCCTTGAGGAGATGTCCTCCATGACGAAGCAGAACGCCGACAACTCCAATCAGGCGAAACTCATGGCAACGGAAGCGCGCACGGCCGCTAACGATGGGGACGGCTCCATGGTGCGCATGGCGGAGGCTATAAACCAGATAAAGCAGTCGTCCGACAACACGGCAAAAATTATCAAGACGATAGACGAAATCGCGTTCCAAACGAATCTTCTCGCGCTCAACGCGGCCGTTGAGGCGGCGCGCGCGGGGGAGGCAGGCAAGGGTTTCGCGGTTGTGGCCGAAGAGGTGCGCAATCTTGCCATGCGCAGCGCCGAGGCGGCGAAGAATACAGCGAACATGATAGAGGAGTCTGTGAAGAACGCCGCCGGCGGCGTGATTATTACCGAAGAGGTGGCCAAGTCGCTTAGCCAGATAGTTGACCGCACGGGCAAAGTGGGGGACCTGATATCCGAAATAGCGGCGGCCTCAAACGAGCAGGCGTTGGGCATAGAGCAGGTAAACAAGGCGGTAGCGCAAATGAACCAGGTTACCCAGCAGAACGCGGCGAACTCCGAGGAGTCCGCGAGCGCCGCGGATGAAATGCGCGGCCAGGCAACGAAACTGGCGGCTTTGGTCGGAGAGTTCAAACTGAGCGCTGCCTCTCTGAACGCCTACCCCCCAAGAAGAAACAATCTGGCGCTCACGTATAAGCAGTAAAAACGGTTGCGCACGCAGAGACTGTCTCAAAATCTGTGTAAACTGATTTTGGTCAATATGACAGGATTGCCTACGGCGAGATAAACAAGTTGCCTACGGCGAGATAAACAAGTTGCCTACGGCGAGATAAACAAGTTGCCTACGGCGAGATAAACAAGTTGCTTCGTCGCTTCGCTCCTCGCAACTTGGTTATCTCGGCGAAGCCAATCCAGGAAGTCACAACTCTTATAGCCGCGAGCCCGATAAGGAGGGCGACCACGCCCCGAAAAAATTTGGATTTCGGCGCGGAAAGCAGTATATTTATCAATGCCGGTTCAATAAGGGATGGGTTGGCCGCCTGTGTACGGTGTTTTAAATATAAGCCTAACCCTCCGGCCATCAAAGTAAATCAGGGCATGGATACACGTTTTCCGCGGGTCGGCAATCGGGTGGGGTTTGTATCGCGGTTGCTTGACAAAGACAAGGCGAAAATGGCTAAGATAATAGACGAAGTTTCCCGCACGTTCTCCGAGTACCTGCTGATACCGCGCCTTTCGCGCGCCGGGCATCAGGCGGGGAACGTTACTTTGCGTACGCCGGTAACGCGCTACGGGCGGGGTTCGGAGGAGGCGCGATTCTCTCTCAACATACCGTTCGTCTCGGCGAGTATGCAGTCCGTCTCCGGCTCGGAGATGGCCATCGCGTTGGCGCGGCTGGGCGGTCTCGCTTTCATCTATTGCTCGCAGACCATAGAGGCGCAGGCCGCCATGGTTTGTAAGGTCAAGGCCCACAAGGCCGGCTTCGTCCCCTCCGATTCCAACCTCCGTCCAGACGCCACCCTCGCCGACGCCGTCGCCCTCAGCCGGCGCACGGGGCACTCCACCATCCCCATAACCGACGACGGGAGCGGAAACGGGCTCTTTTTGGGAATACTCACGGAGAAAGACTACTGGGAGTTCGACGACGACCTCTCCCGTCCGGTGAGCGAGTTCATGACGGAGCGCAAGGATGTGAAATTGGCGTACGTTGGGATATCGCTGCACGACGCGAACAAGCGGTTGCGCGAATGCAAGAAGGAGTGCCTGCCCATATTGGACGGCGAGGAACACAAACACTTGCACTCGCTCGTCTTCAAGAAGGACTACGTTGACCACATCAACAATCCGAACGAGCTTTTAGACGGGCAGAAGCGCTTTGCCGTGGGCGCGGCGTTCAACACGCACGACTACAAAGAGCGCGTGCCGGCGCTCGTAGAGGCCGGTGCGGACGTGCTCTGCATAGACGCTTCCGACGGCTACTCGGAGTTCCAGCGCGACGCCGCGCTGTGGGTAAGGGAGCGCTACGGCGACGCCGTGGTTATAGGCGGCGGCAACATCGTGCACGGCGACGCCTTCAGGTACCTCGCGGAGGAGGCTCGGCTCGATTTCGTAAAAGTGGGGATAGGCGGCGGGTCGATATGTATAACACGGGAGCAAAAGGGCATAGGCCGCGGACAGGCCTCCGCGCTTATGGCGGTGGCGGAGGAGCGCGACAGGTACTTTGAGGAGACCGGCGCCTACGTCCCCATCTGCTCCGACGGAGGCCTCTCCAACGACACGCAAATAATCATAGCGCTCGCGATGGGCGCCGACTTCGTCATGATGGGCAGGTACTTCGCGATGACCAACGAGAGCCCCACCCCGCGCGTCTCCATCGGCGGGCGCGTATACAAGCCCTATTGGGGCGAGGGGTCGAACAGGGCGAGGAACTGGCAGCGCTACAGCACCGGGGGTAATGACGCCGGATTGAAATTTGAGGAAGGCGTCGACGCGTATGTTCCGGTTGTGGGTAACGTGAAAGATGTCTTAGACGTGACGGTGTCAAAAATCAAGGCCACTATGTGCAACATGGGTTCACTGACGGTAAAGGAGTTCGCGGACAACGCGGTGCTGACGAGGATATCGGAGCAGTCGTTCATCGAGGGCGGGACGCCTAATGTGCTGTCGTTGGAGAAAGATGTTCCGCGGAATGTGTAGGGGTTCGGGCGGTTCCGTGTCCGCAGTTTCGGGGCCGCGCGACTCCACGGTTCTGTCCCACATATGTACGACAAACCCAACGGGAGCGGAAAAGCAAGCCTAAACTTTCAAAAAACCGTACTCATAGACTTTCGACTCTATATTTTTAGCCAGAATTTTTAATTTCTCCCGCAAGGCTCCTATTAATTCGTTGTATTTCTCATCGGTTGACTTAGGGTTCATGTTGCCGTTCTCTTTTCTGCCCTGAAAATGCTCGCGGATGTCGTAGAAAGAGGCGTTGGGGTTGGTTTTGGGCCGGCTGTGGTAATACCGCCACAACTCGCGGCCGGCGGCGAAAACGGCGGAGGCCTCGCGGGAAAACTTGATGGGTTTCGGCGGCATAGAGCCGCCGCCCGACCCGCCCATATCTAAGAAACTGCCGTAGAGCGGCAACGGCTCGGCTACTACGCAGTATGCATCGTCGGAGTTGCCATACGGTGCCGACGGTTCCGCCAAACCATAGTCTGTATCATCCTTTCCCGAAATGAAATCGGTCATAAACCGGCTCTTGAAACGCTTCTTGCTGCCGACCTCTTCTTCGGTAAAGGGAATCCAGTGGTTTGTCCCTTCGTCGGATTTGATTTTATTTTTTCCGTGAAACAGCGCGTATGCGAGGCAGTCGTTTTGGAATTTTTTGTCCTTCTTCCAGCCGTTGTTTGGGTAAAGGAATTGGTCGTGATGATTTAACCACGTATGCTCAATACAATGGCGGACGGAGAAATAAATAGAACAATAAATCAAATTGTTTTTTGTTATGTGTCTAACATTTTTTGAATACACGTCTCTATCTGTTGGAACCGATAAAATATTTATATCGTTTTGGTGCTGAAAATCGTTGTTATTTACCCGCAAATAACCGATGGGAACTTTTTTATCATAAGATTCCTTTAGCCAATCGATAATATATTTACCATCGTATGAACAAAAGGTTTTCACCCCATCCGACAGTTCGTTTTCGTTGAAAACATCACAAGTTACTTTTTCGGGGAAATCGTTTTTTACCGTCAAATCCCATATAAAAAGACATATCGGGTATTTCCCGCTGCAATTATCGTGCGTAGTCGCCGGGGTCGCGAAACCGCCTAAATATTGCGCTTTCCAAAAATTGCGGAAAGTTTTCATATTGGGACCGCAGATATATTTCGGCGTTACAAAAGCCGCCATTTTGCAACCCGGTATGTCCGCGTGAATACGGGCAAAAAACTGCACATATTTTTCCCGGAGAGCCAATCCGCTAATAATTCCACTGAAACGCTCTAACGTTTTGCTCTCTTTTACCCCCGCTTTATGCCCTCTTCCCTGACCTGTCCCCGCCTCCCCATACGGCGGGTTAATCAAAAAGATGAGTTTCTTCCTCTTTTTCGGGTTGTTTATGATTTCAAACAGTTTATCCGGCAGTTTTCCGCCTTTCGATACCGGCAAAAAACCGTCGTTTAGAAAATCAAATTGGAAAACCTGTTCCGCCCACAGGTTTGCCCCGTTCTCAATCCTGTCGTGCATAACGTCAACGTCGGCTTTATCCAAAGTCGAGGCCCAGATGTTATCTTTGTTGAGCAACCCGTTGAGCAGGTTCCCCGTCCCGGCGCTGTTGTCCCATACGTAATATTCGTCCTGCCAGTCTTCCCCAAAAGTTTTCGCCAAATACTCGTGGGCTTTGGCTACCCATTGCGTCGGGGTAAAGAACGCGCCTTTGCGTTCCCGCACGTCTTGGGGCACGAGCAGGTCGCGGCGGGCGGTGATGTAGTCCCAGTATTCCTCTTTTGGGGGACGCTCATACTTTGCCCAAAACCGCTTGTGCGCTTTTTGGTTGTCGATAAAATCGGCTCTTCTGGTGCGAAGGAAGCCGGAGTCATCGATTTTCCTGTCTAACTCGTAGTAATCCGTTTTCAAAAGCACGAACAGTTTCTCTTTTAGCGTTTTGTTGTTTTCCGATAGCAGGTCGGCCAAGTAGAAGTCGCCGTCCATGATGCCGAGTTTTTTTACCGCAGGCCAGTACGCCTGTATGGTTGGCATTACCTCCACAACCCATTTGTCGTAAATATACTTGAAATTGTTTTTGTTGATTTGCACTTTGGCAACGTCGATTTTCCCGGCAACGAAGTTGTCTTTTATGAACTCTTTGAGTTCCTTTTCCTCTTTGGCAAAGTCGAAAACGCAGGTACGCTCGCCCTTAATGATTGCGCTTATCCGGTTATGGACAAGTTTAAATTCTTTGGTATCGCGGTTTGAGGGCGCAACATTCCAGTTAAAGTCGTTCATTGCAAAGATTTCCTGGATGTCGTAGTATGGCACGAAAGCGATTTTGGCGCGGTCGAAACATCCCAAAAAGTGTGGGGGATTGACCGCGTCGAATGTTTTGGCTTTGCCGACGGTCAAAACCAACTGCGTAAGCATAACCAAAATATCGGTTGCGGCGGCTTTGGCTTCCGCCCACAGATAATATTCGCATTCGAACAGGTCGCTTTGTACGGTCCCCCTGGGCTTGACGGCGAAGTCGATTTTGCCCTTGATCTCGGCGTGGTCAAAGTCGCCGAAGAAGTCGTCGCCGACCCGGTTTTTCAGTTCTTCTTCGGGTATGTTGTTTGGGTATTTCATGGTTTTTTGTTGTCTTAAATGAATCAACAATATAATTCATGCCGTCTCCGGCGGTAAAATTCCGTTTTGCGGTTGAAACGCGGCTACCGGTTCCGGACATCACCCGGTAGTAACCAGCGCTTCCGACCCCGCGACTCCCACTATCCTTACGTTTTCCAAACCCGACGGTATTAATACCGTCTGGCCGAGGCCCATCTGTACGCGGTGGCCGTTTGCGTGCGCTTCCGTCAGGCCCGCCGTTACCGTTATTACCCTGAAGCCGTTGATTGCCTCCATGGAGGCTTCGCCGGATTTGGAGAAAGAATATCGGCTTAGCAGGAACTTTTTATTGTCGCATATGGTTTCGCGAACAAATGCCTCGCCTTTGTCAACCACAACCGGTTTCGGCGTTAGTGTCCTGTTCTCGTTGAAATTGATGATGTCGAGGGCGTCGGCTATGTGCAGCTCCCTCAGGTTTCCGGCGGAGCATTTGCGGTTCCAGTCGTACAGGCGCAGTGTGGTGTTGGACTCTTCCTGCACCTCGTAGATTAGCACACCGCCGAGGATGGCGTGTACGGTTCCGGCGGGGATGAAGAAAGCGTCTCCGCGCCGCGCCGGGACGAAGTTTAGGAGCGACTCGAAGCGCCCTTTCTCGGCGGCCTCGGCGGCCTCTTCCCGTGTCACGTCGCCGCGGTTGAACCCTAACGCTATCCGCGCTCCGGGGTCGGCGTCCGCCACGTACCAGGCCTCGGTTTTGCCACGCTCGCCCCAGCCGCGCTTTTGCGCCTGCTCGCTGTTCGGGTGCACCTGTATCGACAGGTTTTCGCGGGCGTCGATGAACTTAAAGAGGAGCGGGAAGCCTTTGTTTTTGCCCGCGGCGGCGCCGGTTCCTATTAAGTCGGCCGGGCAGAGCGAGAAGAGCTCGCCCAAAGTCAGGCCCATATACTCCCCGGTCGATACCACCGTCTGGCTGTCGCCCCAGCCGCTGACCTCCCAGGACTCGCCGATAGGCCGGCCGGCCGGCGCGCCCTTATTCAGTTTTTCACGCAAAGCGGCGCCGCCCCATATCTTCTCCTTGAAGATGGGTTCAAACCTCAGCGGGGTTGGGAAGAGGCCGGACATTATGTTATAAAATATACAATATTAAGGATTAAAATCAAAAATCTTTGTCAAAATCTATCATGTCAATATCAATTCCCGAGTGATACAGCAGGGTTGATACCGTTACCGGTTTGTACCCCATACCTCTCAATGTGTCTATCAGTTTGCCGAGTATTGTGTGTACCTGTTCCGAGCGCCGCGCCCTTTCCGTTCCCAGGTGCATCAGTATTATCCCGCCGTTTAAACCTCCCGGAGTTTGGGCTATGGCTGCTATTTTGTCGAATACCTCTTGCGGGGTTCTGTAGGCCGGGGAGGACTCGTCGGTTACCCAGTCGTTGGAATCAAGGTTTACCCGCCACGAGCCGCCCTGTCGCCAGCCTATATGGATGTAGCCGGCTGAGAACGCCCATTCGCATATCTCCCGGTTGTACTCGCCGAAGGGGGCCCTCCACAGCGGGGCGAAGCGCAGGTTGCCGGCGCGTTCGAACAGCAGGCGCTCGGCGGCTGTCAACTCGCCGGCTAACGAGGCGCGGGAGACTCCGGGGCGCGTTGTTTGCGCCCTGTTTTCCGCGTAGGTGGTCAGGTGGGGGTGGTTCATCGTGTGATTGCCGAGCTCGTGGCCCTCTGCCGCTATCCGCGTTACAATTTGCGGGTAGCGTTTGATAAAGGCGCCGGTTAGGAAGACCGTGCTTTTGACGCCGCGGGAGGCTAAGGTGTCTAAGATGTCGCCGGCGGCGTTTGCCGAAGAGCCGCCGTCGAAGGTCAGGGCGAAGAGGTTTACGGCGGTCGAGGCGTTGTTGAACATAAACGGCACGCCGCCGCTCGACCTGGGCGACGTTTGCGACGACGACTGCGGCGGCGGTATGTGCCCTCCGGGCCGTCGGCGGGAGGAACCGCCTGACATTTCGGTTCCGGCCGGCGCCGGCGTCGATTGGATGGAAAACGTCTCCTCCGGCGGGGTGTCGGTTACCGTCTCGGCGTTTGTCTCGGCGACGGTGTTCTCTACGGGCGCCGCGGCGGAGAACGACGGCCCGTCGCCGTATTGATAGCCGGCCGCCGCGCCGACAGGCCGGTTTGCGGCGGGCGCCGCGTGTGCGCCGGCGCTATTGCTTTTCATCCACGTCTCTACCTTAGTGAGCGCAAGGAACGTAAAGACGGAGGCGCACACGGAGAGGAACAGCGCGGCCGTCGCGACGATTACCTTCGGCGAAACCGTCCCGCGGTTAGTTGAGATGTGGAATTTCAGGCTGGCGCGGCGTCTCTGCATAATTAATAAAATAATACGCGCCCGCTTGCGTTGCTAACCGCCCATAAAATATTTATATACTTATGGACATACTAACCGTAGAAAACGTAACCAAGGTCTACCGCCGCGGCTTCCGCGCAGTCCGCGTGAACGCCGTGACGGATGTCTCCTTCGCCCTTGCCGGAAACCGGGTCACCGGCTTCGTGGGCCCCAACGGCGCCGGAAAGACGACGACCATCAAAATGGCGATGGGCCTGGTGCGCCCAAGCGCCGGGCGCATAACGATAGGCGGCATCGACGCCCGCCTCCCCGCCGCGCGTCACGGCGTCGCCTGCGTTTCCGAGCAGCCGTACTTCTACAAACACCTCACCGTAGGCGAAACGGTCGACTTTTCGGCGCGCCTCGCTGGTATCAAACGCTCCTCCGTAGGCGCGGAGCGCAAACGGGTACTGCGCGCGGTAGAGCTCACCGGCCGTGAGTCTTACAAGGTGCGCAGCCTGTCCAAAGGCCTGCAACAGCGCCTGAACATGGCCTGCGGGCTTTTAGGCGACCCCAAGCTGCTGATATTCGACGAACCTATGAGCGGTTTAGACCCCCCGTCGCGCCGCCTGTTCAGAACCCTGTTCAAGGCCTTAGGCGACGAGGGCCGCACAATCTTCTTCAGCACCCACGTCCTGGAGGATGTGGAGACGGTCTGCCGGGACGTAGTAGTCTTGGACGGCGGCAAACTGCGCCTGACCGGCAGCGTGGCGTCGCTGTTGGACAAAGGGACGCTGGGAACGGAGCTGACGGTCCGGTCATTACCGGATAATTTAGCCGATGAACTGCGGAGCGACGGCACGGAAATTTCGCGGTTACCGGACGGCGGCGCGACAATATTCATCCCGATAAAAACAGGCGCCGAGTCATGCCAGCGTAAACTGTATGAAAACGGCGTATTCTGTCAATCGATACAAAAAAGGTCGATGCCTTTGGAAACGCTGCTGTATGGGGATAACAGTTTTGGGTAAGAAAGTTATAGAAAATTATGTGGTTTGATATTTGAAATATCCAATAATGTTTCCCAACGTATTGTAGGGGCGGGGTTCGCCCGCCCCTACGTCATTATTTACGATGGCGGGTTTGGGGTGATGGGTGGGTTCGTGGGATAGCAGATAACTTGGTAACGGTTTAAAATATAAATGTGTTAACTCGGTCAATTATATTATATTGCTATATGTGGCTTTTTGACGCTATTTGGGGCGGTTTGGGAACACTTGGCGATACCTATGGGATGGTAGTG
>JAITCM010000092.1 GCA_031283085.1 Chitinispirillales bacterium
TTTGCCATTTTTTATAGCCTTTGCTTTTGCGTGTGTTTCTGCCTTCACCCATAAAAAATATAATATGGCGGCGCGGGGAACGTCAAAATCAAAGAAATATATTGTTCGCGAATAACCGAACGGGCGGACCGAAATTTTTTTTGAAAAATCGGGGTTCCGTGTATTATATTATGTACGATAGAGGCGGGTTGCTTTAAAATTAAAAATAAATGGCATTGTTCCATGCAAAAGATAATAATCGCCACCGGCAACCCCGGCAAAGTCAAAGAGTTTAGAGATATGTTCTCCGACATGGGGCTTGACTGTTCCGTCGCCTCGCTTGCCGACTGTTTCGACCCGCTGCCCGATATTGAGGAGACCGGCGCCACGTTCCACGAGAACGCGAAGGTCAAGGCCGACTGGGTTTACCGGCGTGTGGCCAATGTGTGGTCGCTGGCCGACGATTCCGGTCTTGAAGTCGATGCCTTAGACGGCGCTCCCGGCGTCCTCAGCGCCCGTTACAGCGGCGAAGGGGCGAATGCCGCCCGCAACAATCTAAAACTTTTGAACGAACTGCGCGGCATCCCCGACAGAAAGCGAACTGCGCGCTTCAAGTGCGTGTTGGTTTTGAGGATGGGGATTGATACATACCTGTCCGCCGAGGGTGTCTGCGAGGGGCGGATAGGGGAGCGGACCGTCGGCGACAAGGGTTTCGGCTACGACCCGCTGTTTATCCCCAATGGTTTTGACAGGACGATGGCGCAGTTAGAGCCGGAGGAAAAAAATCGTATCAGCCACAGGGGGATGGCGCTGCGGAATTTGTTGGCGGCGATAAAAGTGGGAGGCAATATATATTAACACATTATTATCAATAATAACCTTAGTCAACCCCGCGAGCCCTCCGCAAGACCAGCTCCGCCGCGAGCAGCGCCAGGATAATCAACAGCAACAGCCAAGACCTGTTGATACGCACCGTCTCCGTGACGGTGTTCTTCTCCGCGCTTCTCCGTTCCCATGAGTCGAAGACGGCGTTGGTTGCGACGCTGTCGGTTATATCAAGCGGTTGGGCGAATTCTTGCAGGTATTGCGTGTTTTGGGACAGTACGGAGAGTTCGCTCATGTCTACGTTGACGGTGAAACTGTCGCGGAAAGCCGCTTTGACGCCGGGGGCGGTTAGCGTTGCGGATATGGCGTACCTTCCTGGCGGCATGGTCGGCAACGACAGCGGTTGTTTGTTCAGGCCGTTGGGACGGTAGGTTACGGCTGTGTCAATTACAGTGCCGTCGTTTTTTATCTGTAACGACAGGTTGACCGGCTCGAATATCGGAACCGCTGCCGGGAGCGACATGAGGAATCTCGCCGAATCCGTTTCCGTAAGCGTGCCTGCGGGGTAGAGTATCAGCTGGTCCGATATGTTGTCAAGCAATAATTCTTTCGCCGCCGAGAGCAATATGTTGGAAAAGCTGAAAAGCTCGCTCTCCGCCCTGTCGGAGGCCATCGGCCAAAAATCCCAACGCCATATACCTCTCACCGCGCAGAATAGCGACTGCGTTCCCATGAAGCGCCCGCTGAACAGTATCGGTATGTCGGCGGGCCTGTTATCATTCGTCTTGGCTGTATTAACTTTGTTAACCGTATTGGATGTATTAGCGGTATTAACGGCATTGTTAGTATTGATACGACCGCCCATAGTGTTGACAGACGCCGTAAGCATCCGCTTCATCGCGGCGACCGGCGGTTGTTTGCAGATAATAAGTTCCTGCGGCGGCGGCATTGACCGCAGGTCTAAGCGTGTGTTTGTCAATATATTCCGGTCTACGGCCTTGACGGTTACAGGCGGTTCCGCCATACGGCTTGAGCTGCACGGCGCGGCGCCGGAGAATACGGCCACGGCGTGGCGCGGCAGTCCGCGTAACAATTTAACGGCCGTGCTGTCCCAATCAAACAAAAACAGTATATCGGGGGACGCCGCCTTCTCCTTAAAGGCGTCGCTTGATTGCAACGCCTGCGTTACGTAGCGCCTGTCCAGCGTCGGTTTCGCCGCGTAGGTGGAGTATGTGAAGAAGCGGGGGACGGTCTGGTGGACGAAGCTCGACACGGAGGGCGGTATATCGCCGCCCACGCTTGCTTCAACGGTATAGAGTTTACGTCCGGGGCGCGAGTTACTTGTCTTAAAGGTGATTGTCTGTGTAAAATAGCCGTTATCAATGTCAATATTCCCTGACTTTACAGTCTTCCCGTTTTCTTTAAGCGATATTGACAACACGCCCTTTTCCGTGGCATACCCATTCGCGGTAACGCGTACGTTAAATGATGAGTCGTTCGGCGCCGTTTCCGGCGCGTCGTTTGATACCGTTACGAACGGATTCGGTTTGGCTTCCGGCAGTGTTAGATAACGGATGGAATTGCGTGGAAACACCTCTCCGCTCCTGCGCGGCCTCGTCCATTGGCCGTCGGTTACAAGTATCATATCGCCGGAAAGTTTACCTCCGTTTTCGTCAAGCACGGACGGAAAAAAGCTCTTTGTGTCATTGAACAATATCGGCGCGGATTGATTCGGTTGGCGTACGCGGGTCGAATCGCCGAACAGAAAATACTCGAAGCTCACGCGCCGGTTTGTTTTTAATTGCAGCGACGCGAGTGTGTCTATGAACGGATTCACGCTTGTTTCGGGCGAAAAGTTTCGCATACTGGCCGAAACGTCGACCAATACCGGAATCTTCATTCGGCTCGACTCAAAGCGCTCGAAGCGGATAACTGGTTCTATAAACGCGAGCGCTATGCCGACGACCCATCCGGTTCTCAGCAGTGTCAATAGAATCTTCGCCGGTAATTTCAGGCGGCTGCGGAAGTAACGGGCGGTCGAGAGGAGTAGCCCGGCAGCCAATAGAAAAACTATCGCTATTCGCCACAGGTTCATTCGCACCTCATCAGGCCCGTTGCGTGCGGCGACTTGCGGCGGTTGGAGATTACCGTGTTTTTCCCAAAGCGCCTGTCATTTTGTTGCGGGTAGTCCGTCGTGTAGTGCAGTCCGCGGCTCTCCTTGCGTTTGAGCGCCGAGGCTATGATGAGCTTTGCCGTCGTCACTACGTTACGCAATTCAAGAAGCTGCGGCGAGATTTTGGCGCGTTTGTAGAAGTCTTCAATCTCCAGCTCTAACAGGTTGATTCTGCGCAGCGCCCTGTTGAGCCGCAGTCCGGAGCGGACGATGCCTACGTAGTCCCACATCACGCTCTGTATCTCTTGCGTATTGTGCGAGAGCAGTATCCACTCCTCCACGTCAACCGTCCCTTTGTCGTCCCAGTCGGGGATATCGCCGGCTTTTACGGCGCGGCAATTGTTTAGGCGCGCCGCCGCGTCCTCCGCCGCGCGGCGGGAGAATACAAGCGCTTCCAGGAGCGAGTTTGAGGCGAGCCTGTTCGCGCCGTGCACGCCGGTGCAGGCCGTCTCGCCGCACGCGTAGAGATTTTCTATATCCGTATTGCCGTTGTAATCGACCGACACGCCGCCGCACATATAATGCGCCGCCGGCACGACCGGAATCAACTCCTTCGTGATGTCTATCCCGAAGCCGAGGCATTTATTGTATATCTGCGGGAAGTTTTCGATAGTCGCTTTGGCGTCCCTGTGCCTGATGTCAAGATAAACGCACGGCAGGCCGGAGACCTTCATTTCGCTGTCTATCGCTCTGGCCACGATGTCGCGCGGGGCGAGCGACCCCTGTGGGTGGTATCTTGGCATGAAATCCTCGTCCGCCGCGTTGCGCAGTACGGCCCCGTGCCCCCGCAGCGCCTCTGAGATAAGAAACGAGTCGGCCTTTTCGTGGAACAGGGTGGTTGGGTGGAATTGTATGAATTCCATGTTGGCGATGCTTGCCCCCGCCCTGTAGGCCATAGCCACGCCGTCGCCGGTGGCGATAGCCGGGTTAGTGGAGTGCAGGTAGACGCGCCCCGCGCCGCCGCTGGCGAGGCAGGTTACCTTGGCGCCGACGGGAGAAATCTTTTTATTGACAGAGTCGAGCGCGTAGGCCCCGAAGCACTCGTATTGATTAGGTACGCTCTTTATGTGGTGGCCGGTGATAAGCTCTATGGCGCAGTGATTTTCAAGTATGGAGACGTTTTCCATCCCGCGGAGTTTTTTGAGCAGCGTCGCCTCCAGTTCGCGTCCGGTGAAGTCCTTCGCGTGGACGATTCGGTTGACGCTGTGCCCGCCCTCGCGCCCGAGGTGAAGGCTGTACGGGTTACCCGCGTCGGCGCTGTCTATCGAGAACCGCGCGCCGTACTCCAGTAGTTCCCGTATCCGCGGCGGCCCCTCTTCCACGAGTATCCGCACCGCCCGCTCGTCGCAGAGCCCCGCTCCGGCGACGAGCGTGTCGCGGATGTGGCACTCGAAGCTGTCGTCGCCGCCCAGAACGCAGGCGACCCCGCCTTGCGCGTAGTTGGTGTTGGCGTCGCTGTCTCGCTTCTTGGTAATCATAGCCACGGAGCCGCGGCGCGCGGCGTTTATGGCGAAAGAGATGCCGGCTATGCCGCTGCCGATTACCAAAAAGTCGTATGTTTTGCTGTTGTCGCGCATGGCCGGTCGGCTGACGGTATTTGTTGTTGATATTGATACGGATGTTAGCTGCTGATTATCGGTATATAATATAAAATATTCCACGGCGCGGAGGCAAACTATACTTTGATATTTTTTCGGTAACACCGTATCCGCGCCATTATTTATATTTATAAAATAGTTTTTTGCGATAAATTAGCTGGCGTATTGATAAAATACCTGCGAAGAAGATAGGCACGCGATGAAGAAAGTCGAGATATTCACCGACGGGGCCTGTTCCGGCAATCCGGGACCCGGCGGTTACGGCGTCATCATGAGGTACGGGAGCCGCGAGAAAGAGCTCTCCGGCGGCTACGCCGAGACGACGAACAACCGCATGGAGCTTTTGGGGGCGATAATCGCCTTAGAGTCGTTGAAGGAGCCGTGCGAGGTGACCGTCACCACCGACTCGCAGTACATGGTCAACGCCATAGAGAAGGGGTGGGCGAAGAAGTGGAAAGCGATGGGGTGGATGCGCAACAAGAAGGAGCCGGCGCTCAATCCCGATCTTTGGGAGAGGTTGTTGCTGGCGTCGGAGCGGCACAAGGTGAGGTTCGTGTGGATACGCGGGCACAGCGGGCACGATGAGAACGAGCGGTGCGACAAGTTGGCCGTGGCGGCGTCGGCGGAGTTCGGGTTGCCGAAAGACGAGGGGATGGGGGGGAAGTGATGGACAAACATACGCTCAAAAACCGTATAGCCGAAATCGCCCCGGAGATAATCGGGCTTCGCCGCGCCGTACACAGAAGGCCGGAACTCTCCGGCCGGGAATTCGGGACGGCGCGCCTTGTCCGCGAGGCGCTCAACGCTTGGGGTATACCGGCGCAGTACCACCTCGGCAAGACCGCCGTGAGCGCGAAGATAGTCAACGGCAAGGGGCCTGTCGTAGTTTTGCGGGCCGACATGGACGCGCTCCCGATTCAGGAGGAGAACAGCGTCCCTTTTGTATCGGTGAACGCCGGCGTCATGCACGCCTGCGGCCACGATATGCACACCGCCATACTTTTGGGGGCGGCCAAAATACTCCACGAATCGAAAGGGCTGTGGAAAGGGACGGCGCTATGCCTCTTCCAGCCGTCGGAGGAGTCGGAGCCGGGCGGCGCGCTTAGGCTTATCAAGGCCGGCGTTTTCCCGTCAAAGGCGGCGGCGGTCTTCGGGTTGCACGTCTCCGCCGACCACAAGTGCGGGCACATCGGGATAAAGCCCGGCAGCGACTACGCCGGGGCGCTCAAATTTGACATCACGATAACAGGACGCGGCGGGCACGGCGCAACGCCCGAAAAAGCCGTTGACCCGATAACCTGCGCCGCCTCCGTAATTACCCAATTGCAAACGCTGATAAGCCGCGAAAAGCCCGCGACGGAACCGGCGGTGCTGACCGTAGGGCGCGTCGTTGCCGGCACCAAGCGCAACATCATCCCGGACACAGCGTTGCTGCAGGGAACGTTGCGCACATATTCCGATAAATTGCAAAATATAATGATGAAGCGTATTAAAGAATTAGCGGAGTCAACGGCCAAGGCGTGCGGGGCCAAAGCGCGGGTTACTTTCGAGAAATCCTACCCGCCCGGCTACAACGCCCCGGAGTTGGCCGACAGGTTTGGGGAGAAAATGAAATCGTTCTTAGGCGATAATTGCGTGATTAACAGGGACAAACCGACGATGTACGCTGAGGACTTTTCAAGGTATCAACAGATAGTTCCGGGTCTGTACGTCTATCTCGGCGTTGTTCCGCCTAATAAGAAAAGCATAGAGGAGATACACAGCCCGCGTTTTTTACCGGATGAAAGCTCAATAGAAACAGGAATAGCGGCACACGTAATTTTTGCGCTTGACATCCTAAATGCCCTTGATATGTTTTGATTTTGATGTTACCGGTTTGTTATTGTTTTCCTTAGAAAGGCGACTGCCTTTATAGGGAAAACGTTAAGGAAAGGGTATAATATGGCGGGGCGTTGCGGGGTGTCCCCGCATGGGGGGTAGCTACATAAAAATTGGCGAAGCCAATTTTTATGTAGCGAGGGGCGGTGCGCCGCAGTGCGGCGCTGTTTACCGTGTCCCCCCCTTAAAATATTATTTTTATTATTTGACTTTGACTTTAATGACAGGCAAACCGATATGAAAATGTGGGACGGCCGTTTCTCAAAAGGCACAGACGCGCTGATGGAGGCGTTCAACAACTCTTTGCCGGTTGACAGGACGCTTATCAAAGAAGATATCGCCGGCAGCGTCGCGTGGGCCAATGCTTTAGCGAAAGCAGGCGTCCTCACCGTCGAGGAACGCGATAAGATTGTCGGCGGATTAAAATCAATACTTGATGATTACAATAATGACCGAATATCCTTTCTCCCGTCAGACGAGGATATCCACATGGCCGTGGAGCGCCTGTTAATCGAGCGTATCGGCGCTGCCGGGGAGAAGCTGCACACCGGCAGGTCGCGCAACGACCAGGTCATTACCGACACGCGCCTCTACACGCTTGGCGCGCTTGACGGGGTAGCGGAGTGTTTGTTAGAATTACAAAAAGCGGTAGTCAACCGCGCCAAATCCGACTTGCGCGTAATCGTCCCCGGCTACACGCACCTGCAGCAGGCGCAGCCGGTATTGCTCTCGCACTATTGGATGTCGCTATTCTCCATCCTCGAACGCGAAAAGAGCCGTGTCGTTCACGCAAAAAAATCCGCCGACATCCTCCCGCTTGGCTCCGGCGCCGTTGCCGGCAGCGGTTTTTGCGTTGACCGCGACGCCATCGCCGCCGAGCTGGGTTTCTCGTCGGTATCAACCAACAGTATGGATATGGTGGCCTCGCGCGATTTTGTCATAGAGGCGCTCTCCGTTTTCGCGTCCGTCGGCGTACATCTGAGCCGATACGCGGAGGACTTGATTATCTGGTCGTCGCGGGAGTTCGGCTTTGTGGAACTCGACGACGCGTGGTCAACGGGGTCGAGCATGATGCCGCAGAAGAAGAATCCTGATTCGTTGGAATTAATACGGGGTAAAAGCGGCCGGCTAATCGGCAACCACGTTCGCGCCGCCACTACGTTAAAGGGGCTTGGGTTAACCTACTATAAGGATTTACAGGAGGACAAAGAGCCGCTCTTTGACAGCGTACTTACCGTTGGGATGATACTAAAGGTATTCGCAAACGTCATCGCCACGCTGAAAGTCCGCGAAGACAGGGTCAAACAGGGATTGGACCCGTTTCTGCTTGCCACGGACATGGCGGATTACTTAGTCCGCAAGGGAATGCCGTTCCGTCAAGCGCACAAGGTAGTAGGGCGGCTTGTCGGCTATTGCGCCGAATCCAATACCGCGTTGACCGATGTGTCAATTAATAAACTTCGTGAATTTTCGGAGATGTTCGGTGACGACGTAACGGATCTGTATTCATGGGAACGCGCTGTAAACGGCCGCGCGGTCAAAGGCGGGACAAGCCTTGAGAGCGTTGAGGCGCAGATTGCTGGGGCGGAGGGGGTATTGGAGCAGCGCTAAAGGGCGTAAAAATATTTTTATTTGCCCATTGACACCACCAAAATATCGTTGGCTTCCTTATAAAAAAGATTTTGATTTCGTCCTCCGCCCATATTATATTTAGAAATACGGCGTCCCCGGTTGGTGGATGCGGTAAAAGGGGGGTGGGAGTATGGAGGCACTGGTAATTGACCGCAAGACGCTTCCCGAATCGATAAATTCACTTATTGGCGCGGAGCGGGTGCGGGTGGAGAGGGCGGAGGGGCGCGTTATATTGTCCCCCGTTATTGACCCTGCCGATTACGACAACGACACGGACTATTTAAGCGCCATTCCGGGCATGGTTGAAAAGATTATAGAGGGGCGTAACACGCCGCTGTCGGAGTGTGTGGATTTCCCGGAGCAAAAGATTGGTTTCATGAAAGGCGAATTTTCTGTCCCGGCAGACTTTGATTCTATGTTTAAAGAAGAAATTGAGGAACTTTTTGACGGTGGATGTCAATGAAACTGTTATTGGATACGCACATATTGCTTTGGGCCGCCGCCGACACGCTACCGGGAAAAGCGGCCGAACTTGTTGCGAGTGAACAAAATACACTTTTGTTCAGTACGGCGAGTATTTGGGAAATAGTCATCAAGAATGGATTAGGGCGTTCTGATTTTCAAATAGATGTTGATGCGCTGTATAATGGCCTTTTGGATAACGGTTACGCTGAAGTGTTTATTAATAGCCGCCATTCCATCATTATCGGGAATTTGCCACCTGTACATAAAGACCCATTTGACCGCATTCTTGCCGCTCAAGCGCAATATGAAGACGCGACTTTGGTAATATGCGATGATATTTTGGCAAAGTATCCATGTTCTGTAATTTGTATAAAACGCTCAAGCATAATACAAGAAGAACCCAAAAATTACAAATAACTAAGGACATTAAAATGAACAAACCAACGCCCATGCGTATAGTGGAACAGGCTGGCACGGTATTGTACCGTACAGTTGACGGGCGGGTGGAGTTCCTGACCGTTCGCTCCAAGACTTTTCCCGAACAGCGCATCTTCCCCAAAGGCCACATTGAGGCCGGTGAGACTCCCGAACAGACCGCGGCGCGCGAGTTGCTTGAGGAGGGCGGCATGGTCGGCGAGGTCGGCGGGTATTGCGGGTTGCGGGAGTTTGTCTACAACAATAAGAGATACCGCGTGAGGTACTACGCGGCTAAGTATCTCTCCAAAGGCAACGAGGGCGAGCCCAACAGGGAGCCGCGGTGGGCGGGTGTAGAGGAGACGCGGGCGATACTGCCGTACAACGACCTCAAAGAGGTGCTGGACAAGTGCGTGGAATTGATTAACGCCGCTCCATAGCGTTCTGCCCGGCGCACACCTTGAGCGTCGCCTCGTCGATGTATACCGTTGATTTCACTATGGTTCCAAGTCCCATTTGCGAACTGATGTCGAAGCTGTCCGAGGCCCGTTTGACGTTTGGGAGGCCCAGCCCGGCCCCGAAGCCGAGGCTCCTTATCCAGTCTGTGGCGGTGGAGAATCCGGCTTGCATGGCTAATTCCACGTCGGGTATTCCGGGGCCGGTGTCTTTGGCGATGATTTCGATTTTGTCGTCGCCTATATAGCATGAGAGTTTGCCGCCGTCGGAGTGCGCCACCAGATTTATCTCCAGTTCGTAACTCGCTATGGCGACGCGGCGTATTATCTTGGGGCTCAGGTTTCTCTCTTTCAGCACCCGTCTGATTTCGTTTGAGGCGCTGCCGCCTCGCTCGAAGTCGAATTTTTTTATGGGGAACTCTCTGTAGTACCGCCCGCCCGGAACGCTTGAGGCGGCCGGCGGCGCGAGCACGCTGTCGCTCTCCATCTTGTTGACCTCTTTGTTCATCTCAATGAGTATCTTGGACACGATGTCGCCGGCGGTTACGATACCCGCCATCTTTTCCTCTTTGTCAAGCACCGGGAAGCGGCTGAAGTCGTAGCGCTCGAACCACGAGAGGGCAAATGTGAGCGGCATATCGGCGTCGAGTACCACGAGGTTGCGCGTCATCCGCCCCTCGACGGTGTCTTCGATGTATCCGAAGTCGAGCGCGCGCAGTATGTTGTCGACGCTCACGAGCCCGAACAGGCGCCCGTCCTCAACGACCGGCACGCCGGAGATGTGGTGCTCCTGCATGAGCTTTTGCACGTGGCGCAGCGTGTCCGAGCGCGTGGCGGTAACGACGCCGGTCGTCATAACGTCCCGCACCTTCAATTTAAAGACGATTTCCAGGGTGAGTAGCGACGAGCGCGAGGTTTCGACAAGTGGCGCGGTCTTCGCGGTCAAGCGGCACCGCCCTTATTCAATAGCTCCCCCAGGCGCACGCAACACTCGAACTTTTCGAGCTGAGTGTGCAGCAGCGTGATGTCGAGTTCTTCCGCCAAACCCGCCATTTTGTCGGGCAAAGGCTTGTTTTGGGCTATGACCACGCCGACGGCGTCTACCATGGAGGCGGTTCGGATGGTCTGGTCGGAGGAGAGCGAGCTGACGATGAGCGGCGCGGATTTCTCCATCATGAGGACGTCGCTCATTAGGTCGGATACTATCACGCTGTCGGCCGAGCAGTCGTCAAATGCTGCGGACCTGGCGACCACACGGGCGTCTAAGGCGTCTACGATGTCGTTGAATTTCATTGCTAATATCACCTCAATGCTAAAAGTTACGGCACTCAATGTCGCATAGCGCTTATAAATATACTTTAATCCCCGCAGTTGAAATCAAAATAAAAAAAATAACAAAAATCTTGACACGCGAGCGCCATTAACGTATTTTTATATTGAAAGTCGTTACGAGCCATCATAATCGCCATTTATGGCCACCCGTTGGGTCTCACGGCGCGGAGTTGTTTTGCTTGGCGCCTGTTCTCGGAGTAGAATGTAACAAAACCCGGGTAGTTTAAAGTTTTTTTTCGGCAGGGTAAGCCCCTCGCCCGTTTTTACGTTGATTCGTTGTTGTCCATAATACCATAAAACCTTTTTGTCTGGGGTACATTAATGAATGTTGTAGATTTGAAGTCGATGTCGATGGCCGACCTTTACGCGTTGGCCGAAACTCAGGGCGTGGGGGAGAGCCGCAGTTTGCGCCGGCAGGAGCTTATCTTCAAAATCCTGCAGTCCCAGGCCACGCAGAACGGGCAGATGTTCGCGGAGGGTGTGCTCGAAATTATGCCGGACGGCTTCGGGTTCCTCCGCTCGCCGTCAAACAGCTATCTCAGCGGCCCGGACGACATATACGTCTCGCCGTCGCAGATTAAGAGGTTCTACCTGAAAACCGGGGATACGGTCTCCGGGCAGGTCAGGCCGCCCAAGGACTCGGAGCGCTACTTCGCGCTGCTCAGGGTCGAGATGATAAACTACGAAGACCCGGAGGAGTGCAAACGCAAAATCAACTTCGACGACCTAACCCCGCTCTTCCCCGACAAAAAGTTTGACCTTGAATACAATCAAAAGGAGACCGCCACCCGCATCATCAACCTGATGGCCCCCATCGGCAAGGGTCAGCGCGGACTCATAGTGGCTCCGCCGCGTACCGGTAAGACCGTACTGCTCAAAAATCTGGCGAACGCTATCATTGCCAACCACAAGGAGGTGCACCTCATAGTCCTGTTAATAGACGAGCGTCCGGAAGAGGTCACCGATATGCAGCGCTCCGTCAACGCCGAGGTCATAAGCTCGACCTTCGATGAGCCGGCCGACCGGCACGTGGTCGTGGCGGAGATGGCGATTGAGCGGGCAAAGCGCTTAGTTGAGCACAACCGCGACGTGGTGATACTGCTCGACAGCATCACCCGCTTGGCCCGTGCCCACAACACGGTGGCGCCCCACTCCGGGCGCGTCCTCTCCGGCGGTGTGGACTCGCAGGCGCTCTACAAGCCCAAGCGCTTCTTCGGCGCGGCCCGCAACATCGACAACGGCGGTTCGCTCACCATTATCGCCACGGCGCTTATAGAGACCGGCAGCCGCATGGACGAGGTGATATTTGAGGAGTTTAAGGGCACGGGCAATATGGAGTTGGTGCTCGACAGGAAGATAGCGGAGCGGCGCGTCTTTCCGGCCATTGACCCGTTTAAGAGCGGGACGCGTAAGGAGGAGATGCTGCTCAGTCAGGAGGAGCTTAACAGGATGTGGATACTCAGGAAGTTCATGGCTTCCATGTCGCCGATTGAGGCTATGGAGTTCATGAACGAGAAGATGGGCGTTACCAAGAATAATAAGGAGTTTTTGGATATTATGAAGAGTTAGGATTCGGGGGCCGCGATATGAACTTAGCGATTTTGGGTACGGGGAATATGGGGAGGGCCATCATCGGCGGGCTTAAGAGGGCGTACGGCGGCGATGTGAGGATTGTCGCCTGGGATAAGGCCGCCGGGGCGCTTGATGGGCTTGGGGACGGGGTGGAGGTTGTTAGCCCGCCCGATTGGAAATCCGCGAAGTTTACTCCGGATGTGTTGATAGTCTCCGTAAAGCCTCCCGATGTTCCGGGGCTTCTTAGCGATATTGTCGTTCCGCTGGTAAGGGGTCGGGGGTTGGATTTTCTTACCGTCTCCGTGGCCGCCGGGGTGTCGATACAGTCGATACGGGCGTCTTTGGGGAACACCGCCCGTGTGTGCCGTGTCATGCCTAATACTCCGGCGTTGATAGGCGAGGGGGTGAGCGCTTACTCGCTCTCCGATACCTGCCGGCCTGACGACGCCGGCCTTGTTGAGTACGTGTTTAGCGCCTGCGGGAAGGTTGTGAGCGTTTACGAGGGGTTGATGGACGCGGTGACGGGGCTTTCCGGCAGCGGGCCTGCTTTCGCTTACAGTTTTATCGAGGCGCTTGCTGAGGGCGGGGTGGGCGCGGGGTTGCCTTACAAGCTGGCTATGGAGATGGCGGTTCAAACGGTAGTCGGCGCGGCCCGTATGGTGCAGGCTACGGCGGAGCATCCCTCGGTGCTGCGCTCGCGGGTGATGTCGCCGGGGGGGACGACGGTCAAGGGGCTTGAGGCGCTGGAGCGCGCCGCGTTCAAGAGCACCGTCATGTCGGCCGTCGCGGAGGCCGCGGCGCAGTCGGCGCGTATGGCCGGGAAAAATTAGTTTCTCCGCGGCTTGATTTTTGTATGCGCATAATACCATTCTAATTAAATGGGGGGCACATTTTGTAAAAAAGCTCTTTGGAGGGGAAATATGAGCAATGTTACAAAAAGAAATTTAGTGGAAAAAGTGGCGATTCGCACCGGCCTGACTCAGGTGGACACGAAGATAGTGCTGGACCGTTTTTTGGAGGCGCTTTCAGACTCTTTGGCGCGGGGCAACGGCATAGAGATACGCGGTTTCGGGCGCTTCAAGATAAGGGAGAAGAAGCCGCGTACCGCGCGTAATCCGCGGACGAATGAGGTAATTGAGGTTAAGGCCGGTATTAAGCCGATATTCGAACCCGCGTCGCAGTTGAAGAAGCGGGTTAATCAGGCCGGAAAGAAAGGGTGATAATATGGCCGCGGTAGACGAGCTTTTAAGCGAACTCTCGGATGAGGGCAGGAGCGCTTTGCTGTTGATGCGCGAGATGTCGGATTACTATCGCCGCCTGCTCAGGAAGTTGGAGCTCGACTCGCTCACCGGATTGCCGGGGAGCAACAAGTACCACGAGCTCATCGCGGAGCTTACCGCGCGTCCCCCTGAGAGCGTCGGCTTTATAGTGTTCGACGTGAACGACTTGAAGCGCTACAACGACACCATGGGGCACCACGCCGGCGACCTGCTGTTGCAGAGGGCGGCGGAGAGTTTCCATGCCGTCACGGGGGACGGTGTGCGGATTTTCCGTACGGGCGGCGACGAGTTTGTGGCCGTTATGCCGGATTGTTCGGAGAGCGGCGTGGACGCCGTCGTAGCTAAGTGGCGGGAGGCGCTTGCGGAATTGAACGCCGCGGGCGGCGGCGCCATACGCTGTACCATCGCCCACGGCATCGCTTTCGGGACGGGGGAGTACGCTTTGGCCGAGGTGATGAAGTTTGCCGACGAGCGGATGTACGACGATAAACGCCGGATGAAGGAGAGCGGCCTCAAGATTGGCGATGTGCGCTGAAAAATCATTAATCGACGTAATAAACCGCAATTATGGGAGGCATTGAATGGAATTGACAAAAACGCAATGTGGCGGCAAGGCGACATTTGCCCTCTCAGGCAGGCTTGACGCCACCGCCGCGCCGGAGTTTCAGGCGGTTCTCATACCGGCGTTCGACGAGGCGAGCCTTGTCGAGCTTGACTTGGCCGCCCTCACCTACGTCTCTTCAGCCGGTCTGCGCGTGCTGCTGTTGGGGGAGAAGACCGCCAAGTCGAAGGGCGCCGCAATGCCCATCCGCAACGTGTCGCAAGAGATAAAAGAGATTTTCGACATGACGGGGTTCTCGGATATTCTGAACATCGTCTAAATGAAAAAGAAACGCATCGAGCGTAAAATACTGTCCGTGGCCGTCGGCATATCCGTCGTCTCCCTTGCCGCGTTTTGCGCGGTCGCGTTTAGGGGGCTATACAGCGTTCGCGCCCACGTGCTCCAATCCAGCGCCAAGCTGGGCGAGTCCGCCGCCGCTAACAGCGGCCGCGTCCTCGAACAGGAGGCGGTCGGGCGGCTTTTAGACCGGGCACAGGGGCATTCCCGCTTCATAAACGAGCGGCTTACCGGCATCGCGAAGGACGCGGTCTACTTCGCCGGGCACGTTACCGAGATATACAAGAGCGCCGGCAAGCTGGCGCCGGTGTACATCCCATACGCGTCGTCCGAGAATAACGGGAAGCTCGTTATGTGGATGGCAAGCGCTAACGGTGCGGCCGACTACCCGCGTATCAGGGGCGAGGCGGGGCTTTTGGGCAACGTAAAGCCGGCCTTCGTGAGCAACGCCGACGACATGGAGGCGCTGACCAGGTCCCTGTACCTTGCCACGGAATCAGGCTTCATCATCTCCTACGACCGCTTTTCAGACGACAGGAACCGGATATTTGACCCGCGAGCGCGCCGGTGGTACAGGGAATCCGCGGATATTTGCAGAGCTTACGGGGACAGCTGCGGAACCGGCTGGACCGACCCGTACAACGATGCTTCCTCGGAGGGCAAGCTGCTCGTCACCTGTTCGCACCCGTTCAAAGGGGCGGACGGCTCGTTTAAGGGCATGGTCGGGATTGACCTGTTTATAGAAGACCTTAACACCGTCGTCAACGTCGATTCGGGCAAGTACGGCCACGCCGTCGTTGTGAACAGGAAGGCGACGGTCATTGCGTCGAGCGACATGAAGAGGCGCCCCGACGGGGTCTTTGAGGCGAAGAGCGCTTATGTTGAGGGCAACGCCGAGTACAATAGCGTGATAGACAGGATGACAGGCGGGGAGAGCGGTTCCGCCAGGGTCGGCATAGACGGCAAAGAGATGTATATGGCCTACGCGTGCATCCCGGTGACGGGCTGGAGCGTGGCGCTGATGCGCCCGGTCTCTGAAGTCATGGGGCCGGTCACGGAGAACAGCGCCGCCATAGAGAGCATGACGAAGCGGTCGCTGGGCGCCGTGAACAACGCGATAATGTCCGTGCTGATCGCGTTCGTCGTCGGCTTCGCGCTTGTCGTGGCCGCCGTTATCTACCTTGCCCGTATGCTTTCGGCCAAGATAAGCCGGCCCATCGTAACGCTTGAGGGCGGCCTTGCCCGCATAGCCGGCGGGGAGCTTGACACGCGGATAGCCTTAAAGACCGGCGACGAGATAGAGCAGCTGGGTGACAGCGTAAACGCCATGGCGCGTGAACTGAAGAAGTACATAAGCAACCTGCAGCGGGTCACGGCCGATAAGGAGCGCATATCCGCGGAGCTCGGCGTGGCCACAAAGATACAGGAAAGCATGCTTCCCCGCGTCTTCCCCCCCTTTCCGGGCCGTCCGGAGTTCGACATCTACGCCTCCATGGAGCCGGCCAAAGAGGTCGGCGGCGACTTCTACGATTTCTTCTTTGTTGAAGACAATACCCTCGCCGTGATAGTGGCCGACGTGTCCGGCAAGGGCGTGCCGGCGGCGCTGTTCATGGTCGTGGCAAAGACGCTCATCAAGAACAACGCGCAGTGCGGATGGAAGTGCGCCGGAAGCCCCAAAGAGGTCTTTGAGAAGGTGAACGGAATACTGTGCGACGGCAACGATACCGGGATGTTCGTCACCGCGTTTATGGGCTACCTGGATACAGGCACGGGAAAATTCCGATATGTCAACGCCGGGCACACCCCGCCGATTCTGATTACGGGCGGCAAGTGCGCGGCGGTCAAGGTAAAACCCGGATTTGTCCTGGCCGGTTTGGAGGACACCCGCTACACGGAGGGCGAGTTGACGATGCGTCCCGGCGACGGGCTCTTCCTGTACACCGACGGCATAACGGAGGCGGTAAACGGCCAAAACGCGCTCTTCGGCCAAACACGTTTAGCGGAGGCCGTGAATGTGTATAACAACCTGCCGTTAAAGGAGTTCACGAGCGCGATAAAGCGGGAGATAGACAAATTCGCCGGCGGGGCGGAGCAGGCGGACGATATCACCATGCTGGCGCTGCGGTACACTTCGACCGCGCCCAGTGACGGTAAGGCGGCATAGATTCCCGTTCGGTTACGGTTAATAATACAACATCGCGAGACAGGTATGCGTATTCTTACTGAATGAAAGGGGGTATGCCATGGATGAGCTGACTATTGACGCGCGTGTGGGCAACCTCAATATGGTTATCCGCTTTATATCCGAGAGGTTGGAGGCGGCCGGCTGTCCCATGAAGCAGCAGGCGCAGATGACAATCGCGGCGGAGGAGGTGTTCGTCAACATCGCCCGTTACGCCTACGGCCAGAAGAGCGGCGGCGCCACGGTGCGCGTGTCGGTCGGCGACGATATCACGGTAGAGTTCGAGGACAGCGGAAAGCCCTACAACCCCATAGACAAGAGCGACCCGGACATCACGGCCGACGCGGAGAAGCGCGAGGTCGGCGGACTTGGGATTTTTATGGTCAAAAAGCTCATGGACAGCGTGGAGTACAGGCGCGACGGGGTGAAGAATATTTTAACGTTGCGGAAAAAATTCGTCCGGGCGCCGGTTCCGGCTTAAACAAAAAAGGTTGAATTCTCCCCGCGGCGCCTCAAATAAAAAACAAAAAATTTGACTTTCGGCCTGCGCGGAATGTATATTTACTCCATGTAAATACAAGGATAACCATAATTAAGAGTTATAAAAGATGCTTAGGCGATACTGTTAACATTGACGCAACGCCGAACGCTTATTAAACGGATAACAGAGTTTCTCGACACTATAAACGCCGGTAAAGAAAGAGGTGACAGTATGCGTATTTCGTCAGGTCCAAGATTAATAC
>JAITCM010000098.1 GCA_031283085.1 Chitinispirillales bacterium
TTACTCTATTAACCGGCGGTTTTAACCGCCGGATGTGGGACGCCGCGAAACCGGAAAGTCCCGTTAGGGACGACACATTGGTTTAAAGCGAAATAAAAGCGGATGTGTCGTCCCTGGCGGGACTTTGAGATGGTGTGGGTGTTACGCTGCCGGCGGTTTTAACCCCCGGTTAATGGCTTGGCGGTAAAACCGCCGGCGTAACGCCGCTACGCGGCGTTTAACACTTACGCAAAGACATAGTGTTGAAAATAAAAATGTGTTAACTCGGTCAAACATATTTATATTGAGATATATGGCTTTTTGGCGCTATCTACGGCGGTTTGGGAACGCTTGGGATTACATATGGGACGGTAGTGTGTTTTTTTTAAGAATCCGTTCGTTAATACATAAATGTACTATTTTTATAGTACAAAGTCAATAGTTTTTTTTATTTTTGAAAAAATATTGACCGGCAACCGCCAGCCCTTCCGAACTCAGACCTGCAATCCGCCCCCCGTTGACCGCCGTTAATTATATTCAATATATGGACTAATCTGAACTTTAGCCGATGGGGCGTCGTATGGGCAAGGTTGCGCTGTATGTATGGGCGGCGGTGTTGGCGACGGCCGTCGTGGCGGTTTGGCTGCCGGGGTGTTCTAATAGATTAATCGTGAAACCCGCGCCCGAAACGCCCGGTACGCTCACCGACGAGAGGGACGGGCGAAAATACCGGACGGCGCAAATAGGCGGGAAAACGTGGATGGCGGAGAACCTCAACTACTTGCCGGCAAGCGGGAACTCCTGGTGCTACGGCGACAACGACGCCAACTGCGCTAAGTACGGCAGGCTCTACGACTGGAAAACCGCGCTGGCGGCCTGCCCAGCGGGGTGGCATTTGCCGGCGCCCTGGGAGTGGAATATCCTGGGGCGGGCGGCTGGGAGCGAGAAGCGCATTGACGATAGGTCCCACGTCGATTATCTCGGCGCTGGCGAGAGACTCAAAGCGAAAAGCGGCTGGCTTGACGCGGCGGACAAAAGCGGCGGCGGCACCGATGACTACGGTTTCTCGGCGCTGCCGGGCGGCTACCGCAATTTCCCCACCGGCGGATTTTTCAACGCCGGCAGCGACGGCTACTGGTGGACTGACATGGGCTATAATATATATCATATGGACGACGACACCCCCGCCGGCATACGGTATATGTACTACGGCAACGGGTATTTAAGCCAGTACCTCGAACTCACGGGCGCCGGCCTTTCGGTGCGCTGCGCACGGGACGAAAACAAATACGCGGCAACCGTCGTAAGCGCCGGCGCGGACGCGAAGGGCGGCGGGCGCTACGCGCCGGGCGAACCGGTTACCATTGCGGCGGGAACGGCGCCCGGCAAACGCTTCTCGCACTGGACGCACACGGGCGGCAACGCTACTCTGGACGACACAAACGGCGCGGAGACCGCTTTTGCCATGCCCGCAAGCGATATAACGCTAACGGCAATTTTCGATACGATTATCGCGGAATCCGGCACGTTCACAGATGTGAGGGACGGCAAAACATACAGAACGGCAATCATCGGCGGGAAAACTTGGATGGCGGAGAACCTTAACTTCCAGGCAAACAATTCCATGTGCTATAATTGCGACGATTCAATTTGCGAAAAGTACGGCAAACTGTACGACTGGCAAACCGCTAATGCGGTTTGCCCCGCCGGATGGCATCTGCCCAATCTCCGGGAATGGAACTATTTGACGGAAACGACCAGCGGGAGGAAAATCGCGAGCTATATTTGGGAAATCGCGGGCGATAAGTTGAAAGCGAAAAGCGGCTGGACGGGGGACGATTGCCGTGATGAATGCAGTGACAAAGGCGGGAACGGCACCGATGACTACAGTTTCTCGGCGCTGCCCGGCGGAGGTTTCGACGATGAAGACGGTTTCTATCGCGGCGGCAATAGCGGCTACTGGTGGGCCGCTACGGATAACGACAGCGCCAACGCCGCCCGCATAAAATATAACCACGGCCAAAGCGCCGTCCCCGTCATAAAAATATCCGGCCACATACGCGCGTTCGGATACCGCTTACGCGAGTTAGGATTCGGCGGGAGCGCCGGCTATTCGGTGCGCTGCGTTATGGACGGCAGCGTCGCGGCGGAGGAGAAATGGGAAAAAGAGAACGTGCGGCGGAAAGCGGAAAAAGGACGCGGAATATAGATTATATGCGGAATGGCGGATTGAAAAAAACACCTCGTACTTCGCCGACCCGAGAGACGGCAAAAAGTACCGCACCGTAAGGATAGGCGGTGTAACGTGGATGGCGGAGAACCTCAACTATCAGACGGACAGTTCGTGGTGCTACGGCGGCGATGCCGCCAATTGCGCTCAATACGGCAGGCTCTACGCGTGGAGGGCGGCGCGGCAGGCTTGCCCGCCCGGCTGGCATTTGCCCGCCAAAAAGGAATGGAATGATATAATTTTCAGGGCCAGTTCCGACGGGGGCGGCGACGCATTCAGCATGGGAGGCCAAAATTCGGGCACGTTGCTGAGAGCGAAAAGCGGCTGGAAGCATAGCAGCGACGGTGGGAGCGGCACCGACAAATACGGATTCTCAGCGCTGCCGGGCGGTAGCAGCAAGTCCGGCGAAGACCGCTTCGGGGGAGCCGGCAGCGTTGGCCTTTGGTGGACATCCAAAGACGAAAACTATACATCCTACGACGCCAACTGCATATACATAGTTTACGATTACTCCGGAGTGCACTACGACAATAGTTGCTCAAAGAATTCCGGCCTGTCAGTGCGTTGCGTTCTTGGCGAGAGCGATTTGCCGACGGAAGAGGAGCGGCGGAAAAAACACGAAGAGGAACGGAGAAAGAAACAGGAGATGTTTGAAAGGTGGGAAAAGGAGGAGAAAGAACGGCAAAAGAAAGAGGGGGCGCGGGCTAAAAACGTACCCGCGTACTTCACCGATTCGCGAGACGGGCGGAAGTACCGCGCCGTAACGATTGGTGGTAAAACCTGGATGGCGGAGAACCTCAATTATCAATCGGACAGTTCCCGGTGTTACAACGACAGCGATTCGTATTGCGAAAAATACGGCAGACTGTACGACTGGGACGCGGCGATTAAAGTTTGCCCCGCCGGTTGGCATTTGCCGTCCCGCTCGGAGTGGGACCGTTTGGGCCAGGCGGCTGGAGGCATAGTCAAGCCCGATTCCACCTGGGGAAAACATGACAGGAATTGGTTTATTAGCTGGCATGAAGCGGGTTTGAAACTTAAAGCGGGAAGCGGCTGGAAAGATAACGGCAACGGCACGGATGAGTACGGTTTTTCTGCCCTGCCGGGCGGCTTCCGCTTCTACATCAACGGCAGATTAAAAAACGTCGGCAGTTACGGCTATTGGTGGACGGCCACGGAGTTCGATGCTCACAACGCCGATTTCCAAGAAATGAAATACGCCGACGGGGTGGGCTACGGCGCCTCAGACTTCAACAACAAAGACTTCGAGCGTTCGGTACGCTGCGTTAAGGACGGCGAATGACATCTGTTAACCGTAACGATTATCTTATCAAAAAGGGGCTTTTTATGGGCGCGTTTACGCGGTATGGCCGGGCGGTTTTGTTGTCGGCTGTGGCGGTCGTCGGGGCGGAAAAACATGAACCGTTACCCGTAACAACCGATACGCTATCGGTGGCAACCGTTACGCTCGAAGAATACAAAAGGAACAATGGCTCTGAGAAAGCCGACAAAGCGTTGCTTCTCGCGTCGGCGCTGTGTCTTGTGGCGGTGTGTTTGTTGCTGTTGGGGTGCGGGCTTAAAGTTGAAAAGGCCGAGTTCATCGACCCGCGGGACGGGCAAAAATACCGCACGGTAAAAATAGGCAGCCTTGTGTGGATGGCGGAAAACCTCCGTTACATGAGCGACGGCAGCCTGTGCTACGAGGACGACGATTACTACTGCCGGATATACGGCAGGCTTTACAGATGGAACACGGCAATGAGCGCCTGTCCGGAGGGCTGGCGCCTGTCGTCGCCGGCGGATTGGGACGAGTTAAGCCAGCGCGGGTTGACGGCTACGATGCTGAAAGCGGCAAGCGGCTGGGGCGAAGGCCTCAACGGCACCGACAAATACGGTTTTTCGGCGCTGCCAGGCGGACACATCAACAACGCCGCTGGCGACAGACGCTACCGCTACACAGGCGGAGGCGGTTGCGGCTATTGGTGGACTGCCCATTACTCCTACGGCGCCCACACTATCTACAAGCGTATATGCTCCGATGGCGCCGGGGCTAATGGTATGAGCAATGACTATGGTTTCACGGGCAACGCCCTTTCCGTGCGTTGCGTTATACCGGCGTGGGCGCTTGAACCGGGCGGCGCGGAGTGGCTCGCTGAGAAAACGGCGCGGGAACCCGCGCCTGAAACACGCGATACGATACCCCCAACGAGCGATACAATCGCCGCCGAACCACCGGCGGCACCTGCCTTAGGCGCGTTCACCGACAAAAGGGACCGCAAGGCGTACAAGACGGTAACCATTGGCGGCGATACGTGGATGGCGGAGAACCTGAACTATAAGGCGGACAGTTCCTGGTGCTACAGCGACGGTTACACCGATGATTCCGATTGCAAAGAATACGGCAGGCTGTACGATTGGGAAACGGCGAAAAAGGTTTGTCCGTCGGGTTGGCATTTGCCAACTTCATTAGAATGGCACAATTTAATCATGGCCGCCGGCGGCGGGAAAGACGCGGGCAGAAAGTTGAAGTCGAAAAGCGGCTGGTACGGCGACGGCAACGGTACCGACGATTACGGCTTTGCGGCGCTGCCCGGTGGCAACCGCGTATATAAATACTACTCTCCTTATTCCGAGTTCGACGGCGGCGGTGATTTCGTCAACGTCAATAACGGCTACTACGGCTACTGGTGGTCGTTGGCAGTAGCAGGGGAACAGAACCGCGGTGGTGCCTACCGGCTCATGTACTACAAACACAACTACGTGAACAGCGGCTCCTATGGCAATGCCACCGCACGTTCCGTCCGTTGCGTTATGAACCGAGAATGATATATATTACCCCTATCCTTAAACAATAACTCAACGGGACTTTACCATGATAATCAATAACCGTAACCTCCGCGCGCTGCTTCTCGCGTCGGCGCTGTGCCTTGCGTTGGTGTGGTTGTCGTTAGCCGCCGCGCAGTCGCCGGGCGGGGCGGGGACATTCACCGATTCGAGAGACGGGAAAACTTACAATACGGTGAAGATTGGTAAGCAGACTTGGATGGCGGAGAATTTGAACTATGGGACGTCAAGCGGTTCTTGGTGCTATAATGACCGCGACTCGTATTGCAAAAAATACGGCAGGCTCTATGAGTGGGAGACCGCAAAAAAAACTTGCCCGTCCGGGTGGCATTTGCCGTCGCGTCAAGAATGGGAAGCGCTTGTTACGTATGCCGGGGGTTACGAAGCCGCGGGTAAAAGATTGAAATCGACAATCGGGTGGAACGATAGCGGAAGCGGCACCGATGATTACGGATTTTCGGCCCTGCCGGGCGGCGGCCGCTACTAC
>JAITCM010000102.1 GCA_031283085.1 Chitinispirillales bacterium
GCGCTTCGCGCCTCGCAATGACGGTCATTGCGAGCGTAGCGAAGCAACTTGTTTATCTCGCCGTAGGCAATCCAGTTATATCAACCAAAACTAATTTACACAGATTTTGAGACAGCCTCATTTATCGCCCCAAAAATGGTATCAGAATTTCACGGTCGCCGTAACAAACGCCACTTCCGGCCCGGTAAACAGCCCGTTCCAGCTCCCCGGATTCAAAGACACGTCAATCGTCGCGAACGCCCGGCTTACGCCCACGCCGATTCTCGGCTGTACGGTCGAGTGCCCGGCCGGCATCGAGTAGTTCGGTTTTTGCGCCGGCGACGGCGCGTCCGTATCTCCGCTGCGCGATGAGATTGTGTAGAGCGCCCCGCCCCTCAGCTGGAATGAGTCGAAGAGCCACGCTTTTTCCCAGGCGTTTTCCACGCCGGCGTACAGTCTGTGGTAGTAGTTGATTTCTGTCGAGCTCGGTTTGCCGTTTAAGTTCGGTTGGCTGTTGATGAGAGCCCTGCGGTCAAACGAGTACCCAAGCGCCGCCACCGCCGTCTCCACGAAGTTGAACTCCATGCCCAAATACGCGTTCAGCCGCGAGTTTGTCATCAGGTTGTTGATGTACGTGGTGTCGTTATACTTAAAGCGGTAGTCGGCTTTCGTGTAGCAGAGCCCCAGTACCCAGTCGGCGCCGCCGAGAGGCATATTTGCCTCGGCGCCCGCCTCCATATACAGGCCGTCGTTGGAGGTCAGCTTGGGGGGGGCCGCCGTCCTCGGCCTCTCGCCGCTTATCGAGGGGAAGCCCAAGCCGAACTTGGCCATGATTTCCGCCTCCGATACGCCGAACTTCCCGCTTACCCTAAACCCCGGATTCGAGAGGGAACCGCTGTATTTGGTAGTGTCGTCGACCTCTCCGCCGTATCCCCCGTACTCGAGGAAGAGGTCGGCGCATATAGCGGCCGCGCCAAGGTCAAAGCCCAGCAGGAGGTGCGGGATGACGAAAGAGGAGTTATCGAACTTATTCCCCGCCGGCGGCGCGGTTGTCAAATAAGTGTCTAACGCGCCGATAGCCGCGCCGGTGAACTCCGGCGCCATCGGCCCCTGATTCGCCAAAACGCCGAAAGAGAACATATCCGACACCGACTTGATACCTATAAAACCTCCCGCGCCTCCGCCGTTCCAGGTAGCCTGAATGTGATTCAGATACCCGGTCATCAGCACCGGATACCGGTAAATCCCGGATATGTCGCTGATATGCTCGTTGGCGAGCGCGTCGAGGCGGGCGTTTGCAGGGGTACCGGTACTGAATTGGGCCGACACGATACCGATAGACACAAACACTATGGCCGTGACCGCCCTTACGCTTGCTTTTGAGAAAAGATGCATCTGTACCGCCTTTCTTTTTATTTTAAAGATTTTAGTCTTTTAATCCTTCAATTTTTATCAAATAAACCCCGTTTCTGTTAATAACCGGCATTTTTGAGCCGGCGTTCAATTTGCGCGCTATCAGCTTTCCGTTTAAACCGTACACCTTTGCCCCGGCCGGTATGTCAAGCCGTCCGTCGCCCCGCGCTCTTACGACGCGCGTCGCCCCGTTTTTTCCGGCGCTTGCTTTTTTAGGTTTGGCGTTATGGTTTACGGATACCTCCGTCTCTACCGTTTGGCCCGGATAAGGGCGTGCGGGGTATGTGTCGGCTCCGGGCATAAGCGCCGCCAGGGTGTAGGCTAAGGGGGCGTTCCAGTTTATGGCTACCTCGTTGGTCCAGTAGTCGCGGGAGTCGTCGAACCAGCAGGTTGCGGGTGAGGCGCAGTTGGTAATTGCGGTCGGCGCCCCGTTCTTATCGCTGTGCGGCCCGCCTATGAGACGGCCCGGCCACGGCGTCCGGCTTGCCGTTGACGTCCGGTCGTGCGGGCTCGTGGGCGGGTTGTGGCCGACGCCCGTCACGAAAGAGCGCCCGTAGTAATTTCTGCCGAGCAGGTGCGCCGCCGCGTCTTGCACGGCGTGGCGGTACTTGGGGTCGCCGGTTTGCAGGTAGGCGCTGTGAAACACGTACGCCGTCCCGGCCAGCGAGCCGTTTGCGCCCCAAAAGTACGAGTTTGAACCCAAAACGCGCGCGTAGCCGTGGGCCGCCGCGACGGTAATCAATTCGTCGGCCACCCCGATTAAATCCGCTCTCAGCCTCTCTACTTTCGCCGGATTCCTCCCCTCCCGCCTCGAGTTCAGGTAGGTGAGCGCGGCGACTGTGCTCACGTTGCTCCACGTGATATACACGTCCATATTCGGCAGACGGCTCTCCAAATACTCCAAAAACCCCGGCTCGCCCGTAGTCTCCCACATCTCCGCCGCGGCCCAAAGGCGCTTGTCCGTGTCGCCGGAACCGCCGTACTCGCCCGTTAAGAACGGCGCCTGCGTATGCCTCACAAACGCGGTGTCCATGAGCGCGCTGTAACTGATTCTCGCCTGCCCCAAACATCTCGCGGCGAACACCCCGTCGTAGGGCGCGTATATCCGCGCCGCTATCGCCATCTGACCAACGAAACTCGCCGTGGCCATGGTGTTCCACGGCGCGTAGTACCGCGTCGCGCTCTCGCTCTCCGGCATTATCTCCCCGCCGAAATTGAGCGTGGAAAGCTTGTGCGACACCCGCCCGTCGCTAAACTGCATCTTGCGCACCCAATCCAAATTCCACTTCACCTCCGCCAGATAGGCCGGAATCGCGCCGGAGTTGGGAACGGACACGAGCGGCGTGTTCTCAAGAATGTGCCAAAAGTGCTCCCACGCTTTCAGCGTAAACGCCACCGCCGCCCCGCTGTTAACCGTGTACTTGTTGTAATCCCCCGCGTCGTGCCACCCGCCGACGCCGTCCTTATTCCCCGTGCCGTCATCACGGCCGGCCACGTAATATTTAAGGCTGCCGTCATCCTTATGGCACGCGCCGTGCGAATAGCTCCTGCCGTTGTACGCGGCGCTGACCGCCGCGCCGCAGCGCCACAGGTAGAAACCGAGCATCGCGGCGCGAAACGGCTCCGTAAAAACATCGTTGCCTATGGTAAATTCCGGAGATTTGCCGACGGCGGTGTTGTTGGTGCGCAGAAAGTAGCGCCCCGGCGTGTTGAAATCGGAAAAATCCGCTATTCTTAGCCCGTTCTCCCTCGTGTCGGTATTGTTGAACGGTTCGGACACTGTGCCCTCGCTGTAAACGGGCGTGGTCCCGTTAGGGGCCTCATAGAGCCAAAATTTGGTGAATTCCGCCGCGACGGTGGCCTTTTTGGGGAATCCGGGGAGGAAACCTGCTGAGTTTAAGCGGACGCGTGAATCGATGGTTTGGGACAGGGCGGTCGAAAACGCCCCGCCAATCGCCACAAGCGCCGATACGAGAAGCGTGAATGGATAGTTGCCTTTAATGTTCATTTTCCTTACTGTCCTTGTTTTTAGAATCAACACACATAAACTGTAGGATCCGGTACCCCCGCCTCTTCAAAGCCTTTCTTTCTTATTATACAGCTGTCGCACTCCCCGCACGCCCGACCGTTGGGGTCGGGGGCGTAGCAACTGTGCGTGAACCCGTAGTCTAAGCCCGACTTTACGCCTAACTTTATTATCTCCGCCTTGTTCAGATATATCAGCGGGGTGTGGACCGTCATCTCGTGGCCGTTTATTCCGGCTACCGTGGCCAAGTTCGCCAATTTTCGGAAAGCCTCCATATACTCCGGGCGGCAGTCGGGGTAGCCTGAGTAGTCTATGCAATTAACGCCGATGAATATGTCCGTGCAATACTCACAGGCCCCAAGCCCTCCGAGCGCCTCCGCCCATGCAAGCGCGTAGGCGAGGAAAACGGTGTTGCGCGCCGGAACATACGTCACCGGCACCCCCACGCCGAGCCCGCGCTTAGGCACGTCGATATCGCCCGACGTCAAAGCGCTGCCGCCGAGGGACGACAGGTCGATGTTCACGATGCGGTGCTCAGCCACCCCCAAAAACGCCGCCACCCGCTGTGCCGCCAATAGCTCGAAGGCGTGGCGCTGCCCGTAAGAAAAGCTCAACGCGTAGAGCTCAAACCCCATATCCCGAGCCGCAACGCCGCAAGTCGCGCTGTCCAACCCCCCGCTCAATAACACGACAGCCTTCTTTTTCATTATCATTACTATAATATAACACCGTGTAACCGAAAAGTCAAAATCTTTAAAATCAAATATTAGTAAAGATTTCGCTAAAGCCCGGAATTTCAGTTGTCGATAATATTATTGAGACGGGGAGGGAGCCCCAAAAGTTTTTTGCGGCGCAAGGATGCGGTTTTACGGCGATAGCAAATTCGCCGTCGGCGGCCCCCAAAAGCGGGGAGCGGCGGCGGGTGCGGCGGTTTGGGCGGGCGGGGGCTGTCAGGCCGCCGTCCGCCTTTTCCTGCCCGAAAGATTAACCGGCAGTGTTCGGAAGAAGGCATGGTATGCAGCCTATAGTGCCCATTACCGCCAAGGTAAGCGGACGCAAACCGCCTAAGCGCGTCCGTAACGTGGCGGCGCGCCTTGCCGAGGGACTGCCTCCGGAACGCCTCTCATTCCTTATCGAAATCCGGGAACGCGTTGCCAGCGGGTTCTACAACACGGAACCGGTGATAGAAGACCTCTGCCACTCTTTTACAAAAGCCGTCGACGCGCTGGTCTAAATCCCAAATACGGCGCTTGCCACCGAGAAGTATATCGTCACGCCCACAATGTCCGCGATGCTCGCCACGAGCGGAGAGCTCGCCATCGCCGGGTCTTTATTGAATTTCTTGAGGATAAAGGGCAGCGACATCCCTATCAGGCTTCCGGCAATCACTATCAGGAACATGGATATTGCCACCGTGACCGCGAGGTTTAGCCCGTCGCTGCTGCCGCCTCTGAAGACGCCGAGCACGGCCGCCGCCCCCGCCATCACGCCGCCTAAGGCGCCGGCGACCGACATCTCTTTCAGGAGCATCCTCCCCCAGTCCTTCATCTTCACGTCGCCGGTTGCCAGGGCGCGGACCATTAGCGTGGCCGACTGCGAGCCGGTGTTGCCGCCGCTGCCTATCAGCAGGGTCAGGAAGAACACAAGCACCGTCTTCGCGGCGATGGTGGCCTCAAAAAAGGAGAGCGCCGCGCCGGAAAAGACGTTCACAAAGACCAAAACCACCAGCCACACGATACGCCGCCTGTATAGCAGGAACGCCGGGGCCTCCTTGAGATCCTCAATGGGGCCGTCGTCGGCCACGACGCTGATGGCGCCGAGCCTTTGGAAGTCCTCCGTCGCGTGGGTGTCCGCTATGTCCATAAGGTCGTCGACGGTAACTATCCCCAAAATTACCCCGGCGGAGTCCACGACCGGCAACGCGAAGTAATTGTACTTCTTTATCATCTCCACAGCCTTCTTTTGGCTCTCCGTGGCGGAAATCGCTATGAAGTTGTAGTCCATTATCTCCTGTATTTCCTTGCGAGGGTCGGTCATTATGAGCTTGCTCAGGGTGATGTCGTCTATGAGCCGCCCGGCGGAGTCGGTGATGTACACCACGTTGATAGTCTCGCTGTCGCGCCCGAAGGTACGGATGTGCTCCAGGGCTTCGCGGACGCTCCACCGCTCCTTGATGTAGACGATGTTGGGCGTCATGATTCTGCCCACGCTGCCCTCAGGATAGCCGAGGAGTTCACGGGTGAGCTTCAAATCCTGCGGGCTCAAGAGGTTGAGCAGCTTGCGCGTCATGGAGGCCGGCATCTCGTCCATGAGCGCGGTACGGTCGTCCGGGTCGAGGTCGGAGAGCAGGTTGCGTATCTCGGTATTGGTCAGGTCGGCCAGCACCTCGTCCTGTATGGCCGGCGGGAGCTCCGAGAAGACATCGGCGGCGCAGTACCGCGGCAGGAAGCGCACGACGAGGGTGCGCTGAGTCCCGGAGAGCCGGCTGACAAAGTCGGCGACGTCCGGCGGCGGCATGGAGGAGAGCTCGCGGCGCAACTCCACCCATCGCCCGTTCTCTACGAGCGGGGTAAGTTCGGAGAATGGGTCGGGTTCCTCGGCCTCACCAGGCTCAACGGCATCAACGGTATCAATGGCCTTAACGCCGCCGTCGGGGGCCGGGGCAGGGTCGGACGCGACAGCCGCGACCGCGGCGGCGTCAATAGCCCGCGTCTCGTCGTCAACGGTCTCGTCGGCATTGACAGTTTCAATGGTATCGGACATAAAAACA
>JAITCM010000033.1 GCA_031283085.1 Chitinispirillales bacterium
TACGCTCGCAATGACAGTCATTGCGAGGCGCGAAGCGCCGAAGCAACTTGTTTACTTCGGCGAAGCCAATCCAATCATATTGACCAAAACCAGTTTACACAGATTTTGAGACAGTCTCAAATAACGGTTCGGTATGAATTAAACGATTATTATCAACACGTAAAAATACAATAATTTTTAAGGAAGGACGGTAAAATGGCGGAACCTAAGAAGCGTCATACGCATTCCCGTACCCGCAAGAGGCGTAGCCATTTGGCTATCGCGGCGGTAAGCCCGACAATTTGTTCCCATTGCAAGCAGCCCAAGGCGGCGCACCGCGTGTGCGGCAACTGCGGGCACTACGCGGGGGCAGAGGTTTTTGTGCCAGAGGATTAGACCGCGGTACGCCGAATGGTGCGTTTAGCCGTAGACGCGGACAGCGGTGATTTCGGCCCGGAGGCTATGGTGCGCGGGGTTATGGCGGCGCGCCTCGCGGCGTCCGAGCCTTTTGCCGTTTGCGTTTGCGGGAATGAGGAGCGGATTAGGCGGGTGCTTGCGGATATCGGCGGCGGGGCGGAGCGGTGCGAGTTTGAGATTGAGCACTGCCCGGATGTGATTTCGGACGGCGACAGGCGGTCTACGGCTTGGAAGACGAAGAGGGGGGCGTCCATCGTCCGTTGCGTCGCGCTGCAAAAAGAGGGCAGGGTGGACGCCTCGGTCAGCGCGGGGGACACGGGGGTATTGATAGGGTCGGCGCTGTTTATACTGGGTTGTGTGGACGGGGTGGCGCGTCCGGCGCTCGCCGCGTTTATCCCGACGCCGAGGAAGCCGGTTCTCATCCTGGACGTTGGCGCGAACATCGACTGCCGGGCGGAGTTGCTGGCGGGCTTTGCGAGACTTGGCTGCGAGTACGTGAGCCGCGTTAGGGGCATCATGGCGCCCAGGGCCGCGCTGCTGAATGTGGGTTCGGAGCCCCACAAAGGCCCCCCCGCGATACGCGCCGCGGCGGGGCTTTTAGACGGCTATGAGAATTACGCGGGATTCATGGAGGGTAACAGGGTATTTTCAGGCGAGGCGGACGTAGTGGTCTGCGACGGCTTTGTAGGTAACGCCCTGCTTAAAGCCTGCGAGAGTTTTTACGCCCTGACATCGGAGTTTTTGGCGGACAGCAAAGAGACATACGAGAAGCTGTCGCAAAAAATAGGCGCGCTGAACCCGGAAAACTACGGGGCGGTGCCGTTACTGGGGATAAAAGGAACGGTACTGAAAGCCCACGGGGGCTCGTCGGTAACATCGATAAAAAACGCGGTATTAACGGCGGTTAGATATGTAAGCGGTTGATTTTGACTTAAAATATTTTGATTCTTACATTACAAAAGAAAAAAATGCCAGAACCCAAAATAAAAGCGAAAATATTATCCGTAGGCACTTACGTGCCCGACGCCGTCTTGCCGAACAGCCGTTTCGAGTCGTTTTTGGACACTAACGATGAGTGGATTGTCACGCGTACGGGGATAAGCGAGCGCCGGATGGTCAATATGCCGTATGCCGCGCCCGGGGATATGACCGCCGCGGAGATGGGGTGCCGCGCCGCGAGGGTCGCGATGGAGCGGGCCGGGGTGTCGGCCGGCGAGGTGGGCGGCATCGTCGTAGCCACCTTTACGCCGGACAATTTCTTCCCGTCCACGGCGTGCCGTATGCAAGCCGACCTCGGATGCGCCGGCGCCTTTGCTTTCGACGTCAGCGCAGCCTGCGCCGGTTTTGTCTACGCCCTCACCGTAGCGAGCAACATGATAGCCGCCGGACAGGTCGAGACGATGCTTGTGGTCGGCTCGGAGGTCATATCGAAGACGCTGGACTGGAGCGACAGGGGCACCTGCATCCTGTTCGGCGACGGCGCCGGCGTGGCGGTGCTGAAGGCCGACACCGGCGGGGCGGGCGTCGTATCGTGCCACCTCTCCTCCGACGGCACTATGGGCGACCTCCTGTACCTGCCGTCCTGGGGCGAGGAACGCTTCCTGAGAATGAAGGGCAACGAGGTATTCAAACATGCCGTGCGTATGATGAGCGACGCGTCGCTGAAAGCGGTGGAACAAGCCGGAATGAGCTTGGACGATATAGACCTGCTGGTGCCCCACCAGGCGAATATAAGGATGATACAGGCCATAGCGGAAACCTTGGGCCTGCCCGAAGAAAGAGTGATGACCAACATAAGCAAATACGGAAACACCTCAAGCGCGTCAATCCCGCTGGCGTTGGAAGAAGCCTGGATGAACGGGCGGGTAAAAGAGGGAAGCAGGGTTCTGTTTGTGGGGGCGGGGGGAGGGTTTACGGTAGGCAGCGCGGTGTGCGTGATGTGAAAATCCCGGTTCGACCCTTATTCATTAAATTAATATTGGAGATACGTAACAATGCCGACAATAGCGATGCTGTTCCCCGGACAGGGTTCACACTCCGTAGGGATGGGCAAGGATTTTTACGATAGCGGCGATAACCCGTCCTGCCGTAAGTTTTTTGAGGACGCCGACAAAATCTTAGGCCGTGATTTGAGCCGAATCGTCTTTGACGGCCCCATTGAGGAGTTGACGGAAACGCGGAACACGCAGCCCGCCCTGTTTGTCGTGGAGGCGGCCATTGCCGACTTATTGTTAAAATCCGGCGTTACCCCCGTGTGCGCCGCCGGCCACAGTTTGGGCGAGTACGGCGCTCTTTACGCCGCCGGCGCGCTCTCTTTTGAGGACGGTGTGCGGTTAGTCGCGGCGCGCGGCGAGGCTATGGCGGAGGCGGGGCGGGCTAATCCGGGCGCTATGGCGGCGGTCTTGGGGATGGTTCGGGACAGGATAATTGATGTTATAGGGCAAGTGAAGAGCGGAGTCGTCGTCGCCGCGAATGAGAACGCCCCGGAGCAGACGGTGATTTCCGGCGAGGCAGCCGCGGTGAGCGAGGCTTGTGAGTTGCTGAAGGCGGCGGGGGCAAAGCGGGCGATGCCGCTGCCCGTGAGCGGCGCTTTCCACTCCCCGCTGATGCTGCCCGCGGCGGATAAGCTCTCCGAGGCGCTAAAATCCGTGAAATTCTCCGCCCCGCGCTGCCCCGTAATAGCGAACGTCACCGCGAAGCCCGAAACCGACCCCGCGTTATTGAAGGATTTACTGATAAAACAATTAGTCTCCCCGGTACGATGGGTGGAATCAATGAATACGCTTGCGGCACTGTCCCCCCCCGCCTGCGCGGAAGTCGGTCCGGGGGCGGTGCTCAGGGGTTTGGCAAAAAAATGCGTCCCGGAGATGAATATTTTGGCTTGCGACAGCGTAAATAACTTATATTTTATTGTGGAACAGCTAAAAGGTTAGCGCCGTGTTTATCGCGGCGAAGCCAATCCGGATATTGTCAACACGAAGAAATAAGGGGTAAAAAATGATTGATTTGACATCAAAAGCGGCCCTGATAACCGGCTCAGGCCGCGGCATAGGCCGCGAGATTGCCCGCAAACTGGCTCAGGCCGGCGCCGACGTCGTCATAAGCGACATCGACCTGGGCACGGCTAAGGCTGCGGCCGACGAGATTGCTTCCGAGTTCGGGCATAAAACCGTAGCTCTCGCCGCCGATGTCTCGAACGCCGTCGACGTGGCGAAGATGTTTGAGGGGGCGCTCGACGCGTTTTCCAAAGTAGACATTTTGGTCAACAACGCCGGCATCACCCGCGACGGGCTGATTATGAGGATGAAAGAGGAGGATTGGGAGCTGGTCTTGAACATCAATCTGAAGAGCGCGTTCCTCTGTTGCAGGGAGGCGGCGAGGCCGATGATGAAGGCGCGTTGCGGGAAGATAATAAACATAGCCTCCGTCGTGGGGCTGATGGGCAACGCGGGGCAGGCGAACTACTCGGCGTCCAAGGCGGGGATGATAGGTCTGACGAAGACCCTGGCGCGCGAGTTCGCGTCGCGGTCTATCAACGTGAACGCCATAGCTCCGGGTTTCATCCGTACGGCTATGACCGACAAGCTGACGGACGCGGAGAAGGAGAAGCTGTCGAGCCAAATCCCGATGGCGAAATTGGGCGAGCCCGGCGACGTGGCCGCCGCCGCGCTGTTTTTGGCGTCGGGCCTGTCGGACTACATCACCGGCCAGGTAATCACTGTTGACGGGGGATTGGTAATGTAGGCTTCGGCAATTCGTAAACGTAACCATAAACATAAACCCAAAAAAGACTCTTTGAAAGGAGCCAAAAATGAGTGATGTTGAATCGGAGGTTAAGAAGATCATTGCCGGAAGGCTGAGCGTGAGCGAGGACAAGATACTTCCCTCGTCGGCGTTTATCGGCGACTTAGGCGCGGATTCTCTCGACCTGGTGGAGCTTGTCATGGACTTGGAGGAGAAGTTCAATGTATCTATCCCCGACGAGGACAACGACAAGCTGCGTACCGTTCAAGACGCCATTGACTACATAAACAAGGCCAGGTCGTAGCGGGGAACGTTTCGAGTTTTGTATTGACCGAACTTGTTTATCTCGGCAAGGCCGCCGTGTTTATCGAGACGGAGTCGGATCGGTTTATACGGATTTTGGGGCGCTTTTTTTTAGTGGCCGTGTTATAGTGTGATGGACTTGGAGGGATTTTTATGTACAGAAGGGTGGTGGTTACTGGGGTCGGCGTGACGAGCCCCGTCGGTAATGACGCCGAGTCGTTTTGGGGGGCGCTTTGCGCGGGGCGGTCTGGTATCGATGCCGTGACGTCGTTTGACGTTACCGATTTCCCCACGAAGATTGCGGGGGAGGTGAGGGGTCTTGACCTTGCCCGCTATGTTGACCCCAAAGATGTTCGGCGCAGCGACAGGGCTATTCTTTTGGGGCTTGTCGCCGCGCGTATGGCGCTTGATGACTCCGGCCTTGACCTTGCGAGCGAGAATTTGGAGCGCATAGGCGTTATTGTGGGTTCCGGCGTTGGCGGGCTGCATACCATGGAGGCCGAGCATATAAAGCTGCTCGACAGGGGGCCGGGGCGCGTTTCCCCGTTTCTCATACCTATGATGATAACGGATATGCCGGCCGGCTGCATCTCGATGGCGCACGGGCTCAAGGGGCCGAATTACTCGGTGGTGAGCGCCTGCGCCTCGGCGTCGCACTCATTGGGCGACGCGTTCATGATGATAAGGTGCGGCATGATGGACGTAGCCGTCGCGGGCGGCACGGAGGCCGCTATCACGCCGCTTTCATTTGCCGGGTTCTGCTCCATGAAGGCGATGTCCACCCGCAACGATACCCCCCAAAAGGCGAGCTCCCCGTTTGACACCGGGCGCGACGGTTTTGTTATGGGCGAGGGGTCGGGGGTGGCGATATTGGAGACGTTGGAACACGCGAAAGCGCGGGGTGCCAGGATATACGGCGAGATGTTGGGGTACGGCGCCACCGGCGACGCCTTCCACCTGACTCATCCGGCGCCGGAGGGCGAGGGGGCGCAGGCGGCGATGCGGATGGCGCTCTCATGCGCCGGGGTCGCGGTCGGCGACATAGATTATATAAACGCGCACGGGACATCTACGCCGCTCAACGACAAGTATGAGTCTGTAGCCATTGAGCGCGTCTTCGGGGAGGCGGCGAAGAGGGTCAATATCAGTTCCACCAAGTCTATGACCGGACATTTGCTTGGGGCTTCCGGCGGGGTGGAGTTTGTGGCGTCGCTGTTCGCCATAAGGGATGGGATTATACCGCCGACTATAAATTATGAAAACCCGGATCCGGAGTGCGGGTTGAACTATACGCCTAACGTCGCGGTTAAGCGGCCTGTCAGGTACGCTATGAGCAACACATTCGGTTTCGGCGGGCACAACGCGTCGGTGATTGTGGGGCGGTACGATTCGTAGGGGCGGCCGTCTTCGGCCGGTACTCTTTTGGGTTCAAAATTAAAATCAGGTTCGGAAAGAATCAATGGATGATGGGGTCGGTTCGCGATTTCTTTAAGAGGCTCTTTTCCGGCAAGGGCGGCGGCAAAGGCGAGCCCAAGCTGGATGAGTTTCAGCGCGTTATCGGTTACAGGTTTAAAGACGCCGCGTTGCTCAGGCAGGCTTTGACTCACAAGTCTTTTGTCGGGCAGGACGATTCTTCCGGGCTTTTGTCCAACGAGCGGCTGGAATTTCTGGGCGACTCTTTTGTGAACTGTCTTGTTACCGAATATCTCTACGGTACCTATCCGGGCAAGAGCGAGGGGTATCTCTCTAAGATAAAATCTTTGGTTGTCAGCCGTAAGATATTGGGCGAGGTGGCGCTTGGGCTGGGATTCGGGGAGTATTTAATAATGAGCGCGGCAGAGGAGAGGTCCGGGGGGCGCGACCGTTGTTCCACGGTGTCGAACGCGTTTGAGGCGGTTTGCGGGGCTGTCTATTTGGACGGCGGGCTGTCGGAGGTCAAGGCTTTTCTGGCGTGGTGTCTTTTCGGGCGGATAGGGGCGTTTTGGGAGGACGAGAGCAACGTAAATTATAAGAGCCGGATATTGGAGATGTCGCAGCGCGACGGGTTTGGGATACCGAGGTATGTGACCGCGGAGGCTGAAGGGCCTGACCATGCCAAACGGTTTACCGTGAAGATATATGTGGGCGGGGCGGAGTTGGGGGAGGGAACGGGTCCCAGCAAAAAAGCGGCTCAACAGGCGGCGGCGCAGAACGCCGGGGTCAGCTACGACAGGGCGAAAATCGCGGCGCGGCAGGAGGCGTAATGTATATTTTATTGGGATTTGCGGGAGTACGGGATAAAAGACGCCGGATTTACGCGTAAGCGGCGTACGACCGTCCCGGTCGCCTTTCTTTTAGCGTTGATTTAATAAAAAAATAAATAACCAAAAGGAGCCGAAAGCATGAATTATTTCCTGACCGAAGAACAGCAGATGATAGTGGACACCGCCCGCGACATCGCTCGGAAGAAGATTTTACCGGTTCGCGAGAAGTATGACCATGAGGGCATCTTTCCCTGGGACATCGTTAAGGCGCTCTCCGAGGCCGATATGTGCGGGCTTTATATCCCCGAAGAGTACGGCGGGTACGGCGGCGGGGTCTTTGACCTCTGCCTGGCGGTGGAGGAGCTCTCTAAGATAGACGGGGGGATATCCCTGGCTATGGCGGCCACGGCTTTGGGCACGTTCCCTATCCTGCTCCACGCTTCCGAGGAGCAGAAGAAGAAATACCTTCCGGGAATCGCCGCCGGCAAGACCATCGCGGCTTTCGGGTTGACCGAGGCCAACGCCGGCAGCGACGCGCTCGGTATGCGGACTACGGCGGTCTTACAGGGGAACGAGTGGGTGCTCAACGGTACCAAGCAGTGGATAACGAATGGGGAGAACGCGCAGGTCTATACCGTATTCGCGAAGACCAATCCGGCTAAGGGGGCTCGCGGTATCTCCTGTTTCATCATAGAAAAGGGGACGCCCGGCTTCACTTTCGGCAAGCACGAGGACAAGATGGGCATTAGGGCGTCCAGTACCACGGAGCTTGTCTTTCAGGATTGCCGTATCCCCAAGGATGCCATTATAGCCAAGGAGGGGATGGGGTCAATCGTCGCCATCCATACGTTGAACAATTCACGCCCCGGCGTAGGGTCGCAGGCTTTGGGCATCGCCGCGGGCGCTTTGGAAGACGCCATAAAATACTCTCGCGAGCGCGTTCAGTTCGGTTCCGCGATTTCGTCGTTTCAGGCTGTGCAGCATATACTCGCGGACATGGCGACGGAGGTTGAGGCCGCCCGCGCGCTGTTGTACGCTACGGCTCGGATGATAGACGCGGGGGCAAAGAATTTTGCCAAGGAGTCGGCGATGAGCAAGCTGTTCTGCTCCGACGTCGCGATGCGTGTGACTGTGGACGCGCTGCAGGTCATGGGCGGGTACGGCTACATGAGGGAGTATCCTATGGAGAAGCGTATGCGGGACGCCAAGATTACGCAGATATACGAGGGTACGAATCAGATACAGCGGAATGAGATTGCGTTGCAGCTTATCAAGGAAGCAGTGGGGTGAGATGAGGGGTTGCGACGCGGTGATTATCGGCGCGGGGCCGGCGGGGTTGCGCGCCGGCCTGCGCCTGACTTCCATATCCTCCTCTCTCTCGGTGTCGCTGATAGACAGGTACGTTCCGTGGGAGAGGCCGATTCCATGCGCCGAGGGCGTGGGGCGGCTCGGCTTTGAGGAGGCAATAGAGGTTGACCCCGCGTGGATACGCTTAGTTGTAAGCCGGGCGAACTTCTACGCCCCAAACGGCGCCTGCGTCTCATATACCGACGCCAACAAGGGTTTTATAATAGACAGGGCGAGGATGCAGAGCGATTTGGCGGAGAAGCTGCGGAAGCGCGGGGTTGAAATTACCCTGGGCGTCAAGGTTGTGCGCGTGTCGCGGGTTGATAAGGAGGGCAGGCGCGCGGTTTCGTTTGACAAAGGGGAGCCGCTGTCGGCGCGTGTGGTCATAGACGCCTCCGGTCCCGTTGCGCTCCTCGGGCGCGGCGAGAGTATCTGCTGGAAGCCTTACGATTTGGAGCCGGCCTATTTTGCGGTGGCTGACGGCGTTGACGCCGCGGACGACGCGGTGCATATCTACGTCGGCGGTAAGGTCGCTCCCGGCGGTTACGCGTGGGTTTTTCCACGCGGCGGCGGCGCGGCGAATATCGGCGTGGTAGTCGGTCGGAATCAGATAAAAGGCGTCAATATAAGGGAACTTTTGGGAGATTTTTTGACGAAGAACTATCCTAAGGCCAAAATCAGGACATATTTTGCCGGGTGCATTCCATGCGGTTACCGCAGGGGCAACATAGCGTTGCCCGGCCTGATAAAGTGCGGCGACGCGGCAAACGCGACGAACCCTATTTCAAGGGCAGGAATAACGGAAGCCTTAATGTCGGGAGGTTTGGCCGGCAGCGCGGCCTTTGATATGTTGAGCGCGGAGAACGGCAAGCGTACAAAGAAAATATGCGCCGATTATGAGAAAGCCTGGCTGGAGAAGCGCGGGGCGAGGCACTTAAAATTAGCGAAAGCCAAAGACTCGCTGGCCGGGGTGCCGGACGAGGATTACAACATGGCGGCTCAAACGTTAAGCGCCCTTTCATCCGACAAGGTATCAATGGCAAAGATTTTCGGCCTGAGTTTAAGCAGATTTCCGAGGATAGTTTGGGCGATGCGGCATTTGATGTGAGTTCATATTTTGACGTTTTCTTTTGATTATTCCGTTGGTTTTTATTATTTTCATTAATCATTATAAATATTGGGCATCTCTAAAAAAGGTACATCGTTCTGGATTGCTTCGCTTCGCTCGCAATGACCGTCATTGCCTTGCGGCGAGATAAACAAGTTGCGAGGCGCAAAGCGCCGAAGCAACGTGTGTATCTCGGCGAAGCCAATCCAGATTTTTAGAGGTTCCCTATTATTAATTATAATAAGGAAACGATACGATTTATGGACAACATACTGGAATTAACCGACCGAAACTTCGACGAGTCCGTCCTCGCGAACCCTCAGCCGGTGGTGGTTGACTTTTGGGCGCCGTGGTGCGGGCCGTGCAAAATGCTTACCCCAATCATACACGAGCTGGCCGGCGAGTACGCCGGCAGTGTTGTTGTCGGCAAGCTCAACATCGACGACAGTCCGGCCGTCGCGGCCAAGTACGGTATAGAGACCATTCCGACGCTGCTTTTTTTCAGTAACGGCAACCTTGTGGGCCGGCAGGTCGGTCTTATGGCCAAGGCGCCGCTCAAGGCGAAAATTGAAGGCGCGTTTAAGGGTTGAGGGAAAAAAGGGACGACGGGGGAGGGGGGTTGTCGATGAAGATTTTAGCGCTTAACCCGCCGTTTCTGCCGAAGTATTCGCGGGAGTCGCGTTCTCCGGCGGTTACAAAGAGCGGTACGCTCTACTACCCTATGTGGCTCTGTTACGCGGTCGGTTATTTGGAGAAAGCCGGCCACGAAATTCAGCTTATCGACGCGCCGGCGTCCGGGATGTCGACGGATGATGTGATTCGCGCCGTCCGCGAGTTTGAGCCCGACATGGCGGTGCTCGACACCTCCACGCCGTCGATATACGGCGACGTCGCGGTGGGCGAGGAGTTGAGGCGCGTATTCCCCGACATATACATTGTGCTCGTGGGCGTCCACGTGTCGGCGCTGCCGGCGGAGACGCTTGCCCTCTCGCCCAGGATAGACGCCGTGGCTTTCGGGGAGTACGACGAGACGCTCGTGGAGCTTGCCGCCGCGCTGACGGCGGTCAATGCCGGCCCCCCCGCGGTCGGCGCCCCGGCCGATGGGGAGCGGCTCGACCCGAAAGGCGAGGCCCTTAGCGCCGTTAGGGGGCTTGCGTACAGGGACGGTTCCGGGCAGGTACGCAGGAACGAGGCGCGCCAGCACATAGAGAACCTCGACGACATCCCGTTTGTCTCGGAAGTCTATCACAGGTTTCTCGACATAACCCCCTACTTCTACGGCCACAGCCGCCATCCGTTGGTCGTGATAGTGACCGGCCGCGGCTGCCCGTTTCACTGCACCTACTGCGTGTTGCCGCAGGTCATGCAGGGGCACAGGTACCGCAAGCGCTCCACCGAGTCCATAGTGCAGGAGTTTTTGTACATAAGAGACAATTTCCCCGGCGTCAAGGAGATAATGATAGAGGACGACACGCTTACCGCCGACCGCAAGCGTTGCCGCGAGTTATCCGAGGCGCTTATCGCGACGGGCGGGCACCGTATCCCCTGGTCGGCCAACTCCCGCGCCGACGTCGATTACGAGACTATGTGCCTGATGCGAAAAGCCGGCTGCCGCCTCTTCTGCGTCGGTTTCGAGAGCGGCGACCAGACCGTTTTAGACAATATAAAGAAGTCAATCACGCTGGAAAGGATAACGGCCTTCACCCGCGACGCCAGGCGGGCCGGCATTTTGGTGCACGGCTGTTTCATGGTGGGCAACCGGGGCGAAACGGCGGAGACGCTGGAGGCCACGCTGCGTTTCGCGAAAGAGCTCAACCCCGACACGGCGCAGTTCTACCCGATAATGGTCTATCCCGGAACGAGCGACTACGGGTATTTCAGCGAGAAGGGCTGGATAGTGTCAAAGGACTTCCGTCAGTGGCTCACGGAAGATGGGCTGCACTCCTCCGTAGTGTCAAACCCGGATTTGCGTTACGAGGAGCTCGTGGCTTTTTGTGACCGGGCAAGGCGCGGGTTCTACCTGCGCCCGACATATATGTTCGCGAAATTAAAGCAAATGGTTACAAATCCGGGGGAGGCCAAACGAATAATCAAGGCGGCCCTGACATTCTTCCGTTACCTGTTACAGCCGTCAATCAAGCGTAAGGATATTCAGTAATGTTACGGATATTTGAGGCAATGTTTTGGGGGTCTCTCGTCGTCGTGGCCTATTCGTACCTGCTCTACCCGGCGTTGCTGACGCTCTTTGTGTGGCTCTTCAAGCGTCCGGTGCGCTGCAGCGACGACTACTTGCCCACTGTGGGTATACTTGTGCCGGCCTACAACGAGGAGAAGGTCATCGCGCGAAAGATAACAAACGTGCTCTCTATGGATTACCCGCCCGACAGGATATCCGTTTGGGTGGGTTCCGACTGTTCCGACGACGGGACGGACGCGATAGTGAAGTCTGTAACCGACCCGCGCGTTCACTTTTGGCGCTCGCCGGAGCGCGGCGGCAAGACGGGGATAATAAACGGGCTGGTGCCGCGGATGGACGGCGAAATCGTCCTCTTGACGGACGCGAATACGATGCACCGCACCGACTGTCTGCGGGCGATGGCGAAGCACTTCTACGACCCGAATGTAGGCGCTGTGGCCGGGCACATAGAGCATAAGCTCTCCGACGGCAGCGAGAACGCCGAGACGGTGTACCGCAGTTTCGAGTCGCACCAGAAAGTGATGGAGGGCTATTTGCACAGCACGATTTCCGCGTTCGGCGGTTCCTACGCCATACGCGGGAGTTTGTTTAAGCCCATACCGAAAAACGCCTACTCCAACGACGACGTGCTGATACCGATGAACATTATTCGTCAGGGTTACCGGGTGATATACGATATGGACGCCGTATCGGAAGAGGACATGACGGACAAGGTCAGCGCGGAGTTTCAGCGCCGGGTGCGTATAGGCGCGGGAAACTTCCAGTCGTTTCTGTGGCTGCTGGATTTCTTCAACCCGCTGCGGGGGTGGCCGTGGTTCTGCTATGTTTCGCACAAGGTGACGCGCTGGTTTTCGCCGTTTTTCATCCTGTTCTGCTTTTTCTCCTGTGTGGCGGTCGCGGCGCTCAGCGGTTCGCCGCTGTACAAGTTCATGCTGTCGTGCGGGGTGATATTCTCGGTGTCGGGTCTGCTGTATCATCAGATGCCGATAAGGGTGAACCGGCACATCTTTTATTTTTTCGCGATGAACGTGGCGCTGTTGCTTGGGGCGGTCAGGTTTGCGGGGGGTATCAGGTCGGCTGTTTGGAAGAGGACGGAGAGGAGTTGAGCTTTATGGATAATAAAGGTTTGCCGATAATGACGGTTTCCGGGATTCGCGGAAAGGTCGGCGAGACGCTGAGCGAGGAGTTTGTCTCGCGGCTCGCGTTTATACAGACGCGGCTTGCCGGCGGGGGGAAGATTGTTACAGGCCGCGATACGAGGCCCTCGGGGCCCGCCCTTACGCGCGCGGCGGCGCGGGGGATTTTTGCCGCCGGCGGGGTTCCGGTTGACATCGGCATCGCGCCCACGCCTACTGTCTGCGTGGCCGTGCCGGCGCTTGGGGCTTCCGGCGGGCTCATAATCACCGCGAGTCACAATCCGTTGCCGTACAACGGGTACAAGATGGTTCACAGGAGCGGGCGGCTCTTTCGGGGCGATGAGTGCGAGGAGGTCTACTCGGCGTTTAGGGCCGGCGATTATCCCAAGAACTCTGAGTTTGTCAAGTACGGCGGCGAGCCGTTTGAGAGCGTGGACGTTTCGTCCGTTCACATTGACAGGATACTTTCGTGTGTGGATGTGTCTCTAATCCGGTCAAGGAACATCCGTATCGCGGTGGATTCGATAAACGGCGCCGCCGGCGCGGTGTTTCCCAAGCTGCTTTCCGCGTTGTCCGTGCGGTGGGAGGGCGTGAACAACAAGTTGGACGGCGATTTCGTCCACAACCCGGAGCCGCGCCCCGAGCATCTCGGCGATTTGCGCCGTTTGCTTTCGGGCGGCGGTTTTTGGGGCGGTTTTGCCTTTGACCCCGACGCCGACCGCTTAGCGACGATGGGAGAGGCGGGCCAGGAGGTCTCCGAGGAGATGACGCTGGCGCTGGCGCTGCAGAATATTCTGGCGAAGAAGGCCGGCAACGTGGCCACGAACCTGTCGTCGTCAATGGTTATTGACGACGTGGCCGCCGGATACGGCGTCGCGGTCATCAGGACAAAGATAGGCGAGGCGCATGTGGTTGAGGGCATGAGGGCCAACCGCTGCATAGCCGGCGGCGAGGGCAACGGCGGCGTGATATACCCCGCCGTCTGCATGGCCAGAGACGGCCTGACCGGGTTGGCCGTTATTTTGGAGGAGATGGCGAAGACGGGGAAAAAACTCTATGAGTTGGCGATGGATTGGCCGATTTATTATATTGTTAAGGAGAAGATACCGTGCGCCGATACCGATACGGCGGTATTGATAGACAGGCTAAGCAAGGCGTTCGCGGACGAAAAGATGGACATGACGGACGGGTTGAAGATTATCAGGGATTACGGGTGGGTGCATCTAAGGGCCTCAAATACCGAGCCGATAATAAGGTGTTACGCCGAGGCAAGGAGTATGGAGCAAGCCAAAGGGCTGGCTGATATGGTGTTGACGTACCGCGTCGCGTAGCGGCGCATACAAAGGAGAGCCGAAAAATGAATCCCGTTAGTGCCGTTAAAGCGTTCAAGATGTCGCTGCTGATGCCGTTCGCCCTTATCCTGTTGCCGCCGGCTCAAATATTTGCCCGTCCCGTAGTCGCGGCCAGCAGCTTCACCCAGTTCGGCAAGCCCGCGAAGGAGGCGCTTGCCAGGGCACATACCGCCGCTACCGCCGAGTTTCGGTTGGAGCTGCATGTTTGGCTCAAGGAGAATATGCGTATCGACGTGGATACCGCGAACAGCATAAAGCGGTTCGCGCTTGATAAGTTGGCGGAGCGCTGCCTTGAGTCCGCGGAGGAGGCCAGCGTGGGCAGGGGGCGCGTGTGGACGCTGTCGCTTACCGTTTCCGAATCCGACGTGCGGGCGGCTTTGGATTCTCACAACGACTATTTTGACGGGTTGGCCTCGGCGCGTTTTCAGGATGCCCGCGGCAACGACTTGAATGTGGCGTTGCCGGGCGCGATAGGGGCGCTTTGCGCGGCTATGGCCAAGATAGAGCCGGCGTCGGGGGGCGGCGGGGTGAACGTGGACGACATTCGCGCCAATGTGCAGATACTCTTCGACAAGATGGAGGTGAAGTCGGCTGCTACGGTTGTGGACGGGCGTCAGGGATCGTTCCCGAACCGGTCGCCGGACGCGGTTTTTACCATAGACGGGGCCCCGCTCACCGGTTTTCACCTTACGGCGACGGTTCAGGGCGGGCGCGTGCTGGGGCGATTTGAGACGGACGAGCGCGGCGGGGTGCCGCTGCGGAATTACAAGGTGCCGTTCGTTCACAACGGGAGTATGCTGAACGTGACCCCCGACGCCCGCGGTTACATAAAGGCGGACGGGTTCATCAGGTACAAGGATTTGGGGATTCGCCTTAATAAGGGGCAGGACCTCTCCTATATATATAAGGTGCCGACGCTGACCTACACGCTGGAGTACAGGGCGAGTTCTCTCAGCAAGGCCATAGTCGTTCCGCCCGATTTTTTGGCCGACGCGCACGTCCGCAAGTATTTGAGGGAGTATTGCGGTTTGGTTCCGGCCTCGCGTGGTTCGGCCGACATGAACGTCAAGTTCACGGTGGAATTCTCCCAGAACACCTACAACGACACGGAGGAGGACGGTTACGCGATGAGGGCGGTGGCGGAGTTCAGGGGGGGCGGGGTGGAGAGGACGGGGAAGACGCAGTTTGAGAAGCGGCTGAACTTTGGGCTCACATTGCAGTCCGGTGAGTATTTTTGGGAGGCTTCCGGGGCGCTCAGGAAGCTGATTGGGGACGCTTTGAGCCGGGATGATTAAGGCCGATGTTAGAGTTAACGTCGGAATCGGTAAAAAATCGATACAAAATCAGCGTCAAAAAACCGCGAAATTCGTATAGAAACAGGGGTTCTGAAAAAAAACGCGATTTTTTTCATTTTTTTATTGACTTTCGGTTTGCCATACGGTATATTCATAGTATTGGGATATGTATTATATGTTTACTGTGTATTTGTATGGCATATTAATACATCAACACACAACCTGTTATTGAGGAGGGGCAAATGAGCAAGGTGCGAGAACAGTCGGGTACCGTCGGTAACGGTCGGGGGTTTTTGTTGCGTATGGGTGTCTTTTTCGTCCTGGCCCTGATATTTACGGCGTTTTTCCACTGCGCTAAGAAGGGTGAGGATAAAGGCGGCGAGGCTAAAAAGGTTGAGGTCAAAAAGGTTACGCTGCTCAATGTCTCCTACGACCCTACAAGGGAGCTGTATCAGGACTGCAACAGGGCGTTTACCGAGTATTACAGGAATAAGACGGGCGTTGAGGTGACGGTCAACCAGTCTCACGGCGGGTCGGGCGGGCAGGCGCGGAGCGTTATTGAGGGTAACGAGGCCGACGCGGTGACTTTAGCGCTGGCTTACGACATAGACGCGATAGCCGACGCCCGTAAGGGGCTAATCGCCGAGGATTGGATTGGGCGGTTTCCGAATAACAGTTCGCCATATACCTCTACAATCGTCTTTCTTGTCCGTTTGGGCAACCCCAAGGGCATAAAGGACTGGGACGACCTTGTGAGGAAGGGGGTGAATGTTATAACTCCCGACCCCAAGACTTCCGGCGGCGCCCGCTGGAACTATCTCGCCGCGTGGGCGTACGCCCGTAACAGGTACGGCGGCGATGATAAGGCCCTTGAGTTTGTTTCAAAGCTTTACGCCAATGTTTCGATTTTGGATCCGGGGGCGCGGGGTTCCACAAATACCTTTGTACAGCGCGGTTTGGGGGATGTGCTGCTGGCGTGGGAAAACGAGGCCTACCTGACCATCAAGGAGCTTGGCGAGGGTAAGTTTGAGATTGTCACCCCGTCCCTGAGCATTTTGGCGGAGCCGTCCGTCACATACGTTGACGGTACGGTGGATAAACGCGGCACAAAGGAAGAAACCGTCGCCTATTTGGAGTACCTGTATTCCGACGAGGCGCAGCGGATTATCGGCAAGCATTATTACCGTCCTTCCAATCGGGAGATTGCCAAAGAGTTTTCGAATGTGTTTGCCAGTCTGAGTTTGGTATCGATAGATAATGATTTCGGAGGGTGGAGGGCGGCGCATAAGGCGCATTTTGCCGACGGCGGCGCGTTTGACCGAATAATGAAGGGGTTGAAGAAAAAATGAGGTTTCCGTTCAAATTGAGAAACGGCAAGGGCAAGATGCCCGGATTCGGTCTAAGCATGGGGCTAAGTCTTAGCTACCTGTCCTTTCTTATACTGATTCCGATATCTTCCCTTGTCGTTTACGCCGCCAAAATGCCGCTTAAGGACTACTTCGGGATTATCTTGGACGAGCGGGTTGTCGCCGCGTTCAAGATTTCGTTCTTTTCGGCCATAGCCGCCGCGCTGGTCAACTTTGTGTTCGGTTTTATCATCGCGTGGGTATTGGCGCGGTACGATTTCGTCGGAAAGAGGATAGTCGACGCCTGCGTCGATCTGCCGTTTGCCGTTCCCACGGCCGTGGCCGGCATTTCGCTCGCGACCGTGTTTTCGGCCAACGGCCTTTTGGGGAAAATTCTCTTGCCGTTCGGTATCTCGCTCGGGTATTCGACCGCCGGCATAGTGCTTGCCCTTATTTTTATCGGGCTTCCGTTTGTAGTGCGTACCGTGCAGCCCATAATCGAGGAGTCGGACGCCGCGCTGGAAGAGGCGGCGGCGAGCCTTGGGGCAAACTGGTTCCAGATTTTTGTCAAGGTTATCTTCCCTGCGGTATTGCCCGCTCTCGTTACCGGGGCGACGATGGCTTTCGCGAGGGGGCTTGGCGAATACGGCTCGGTTATTTTCATATCGAGCAATATGCCCTACGTAAGCGAGATAGTTCCTCTGTTGATTATAAAGAAGCTCATGCAGTTTGATTATTTGGGCGCGAGCGCCATCGGCGTGACAATGCTGATAATAGCCTTTATCATGATGTTTGTCACCAATATTCTTCAGAAATATATGTTAAAGGGGCGGCAATCGTGATTAAAACCGGAATCGTCCGCGAACCGCGGCGGGTGAAGGCGCTGCTGCTCTTTACCGCCGGCGTATTTTTGTCCGTGTTCATAATACTGCCGATGGTAACTATCTTTCGCGAGGCGTTGAAAGCCGGCGTCGCGGGCTATCTGAAATCTTTCGTCGACCCCGGCGTCGCTTTTTCGATACGCCTCTCCCTGCTTACGGTGTTGATTTGCGTTCCGGTCAACACATTTTTCGGCGTCGTTTTGGCGTGGCTTGTGACGAAGTACGAGTTTCCGGGCAAGAAGCTGCTGATTACGGTCGTTGAGGTGCCGTTTAGCGTCTCTCCCGTAATCGCGGGGCTTCTGTTTATCTTCCTGTTCGGTTCCTTCGGATGGTTCGGAACGTGGCTTACTGACCACAATATAAAAATCGTCTTCGCCGTTCCGGGAATAGTTCTCGCGACGCTCTTTGTCTCTTTCCCGTTTGTGGCCCGCGAGCTTACGCCGCTTATGCGCGAGTTGGGAAAGGACGATGAGGAGGCCGCCCTCACCTTAGGCGCCTCCGGGCTTCAGATTTTTTGGAAAGTGACCCTGCCGAATATAAAGTGGGGCTTATTATACGGAATAATACTGACGAACGCCAGGGCGATGGGGGAGTTCGGGGCGGTCTCCGTCGTGTCCGGGCTTGTCAGGGGCGTAACGACGACCATGCCGCTCTATATCGATATTCTCTACGGGGAATATATGTTCAAGTCCGCCTTTGCCGTCGCGTCCCTTCTGACATTTTTGGCCGTGGTAACGATTATCGTGAAAGCCGTTTTGGAGTATGCCATAGCGGTTCAAAGGAAATCCGGGGAGGTACAAATATAGTCATGGGTATCGAGATACGGAATATCAACAAAAAATTCGGTAATTTTGTCGCGCTGAGCGATATCAGCATCGCCATTCCCAAAGGGGAGATAACCGCCCTCTTGGGGCCTTCCGGCTGCGGCAAGACCACGCTTTTGCGGATTATCGCCGGTTTGGAGACCCCCGATTCCGGCGTGATAAAATTTTCCGGTGAGGATCAGACAAACAAACGCGTAAAGGACAGGAAAGTGGGGTTCGTGTTCCAGCACTACGCCCTCTTCAGGCACATGAACGTGTTTGAGAACATAGCTTTCGGGCTTCGCGTGCGTCCGCGTAAGATACGTCCGGACAGGAAGGCGATACATGAGAGCGTTATGCGCCTTGTCGCTTTGGTTCAACTTGAGGGTTATGTCAACCGTTTCCCGTCGGAGCTTTCGGGCGGCCAGCGGCAGCGCGTGGCGCTCGCGAGGGCGCTTGCCGTGGAACCGTCCGTATTGCTTTTAGACGAGCCTTTCGGCGCGCTCGACGCGAAAGTCCGCAAGGAGCTGCGGCGGTGGCTGCGCCGTTTGCACGATGAGATTCACGTTACCAGCGTATTTGTAACGCACGACCAGGACGAGGCACTTGAGGTGTCGGACACCATAGTCATTGTGAACAAAGGAAAAATAGAACAGGCGGGAAGCCCGGAAGCGGTATGCGATTTTCCGGCAAATCCGTTCGTAGCCGATTTTCTCAGTGATATCAACAGGCCGATAGTGACAAGAAAGAAAAAAACTTTGGCCGGCGTGATAAACGACGACAGGCAGGGAATTTAAAGATTTTGATTTTTTAAGGATAAATTATAATGATGAACCTGGATTTGCGGCGCATAGACACCGATTTTCTGATTACGGGCGGCGGCACGGCCGGATGCTTAGCCGCTATTGCTTTTCGCGAACGCTCGGATGCCCGCGTTTTGATTGCCGAAAAAGCCGACATAAGGCGAAGCGGCTGCCTCGCCGCCGGGGTCAACGCGCTCAACGCTTTTATCGCTCCGGGTAAAAAACCGCGAGACTATGTCGATTACGCCAGATACGACGCGGAGGGCATTGTTCGCGGCGACCTTTTGCTGACAATGGCGGAAGGCCTGAATTCCGCGGTGGAAAAGCTGGAGAAACTCGGCCTGACGATTCTTAAAGACAAAGAGGGGCGGTATGCCGCCCGCGGTTGGCGCAACGTCAAAATCAACGGTGAGAATATAAAACCGCTTTTAGCCGGGGCGGTCTCGGCGCGGGAGAATATAACCGTGCTGAACCGGGCTAACGTGTTTGAGTATATCGTCAAAGACAATCGTATTCTGGGCGCTTACGCGATAGATGTTGACAAACCTGTGCTGTATGTTATTTCGGCCAAAGCCGCGCTGTGCGCCGCGGGAGGCGCTTCGGGGCTGTACAAACCGAACCATCCGGGGAATTCCCGGCACAAGATGTGGTATCCGCCGTTCAACACCGGAGCCGGCCTTTCAATGGGCATTCGCGCCGGGGCGGAAATGACTACATTGGAAATGCGCTTCATCGCCCTGAGGTGCAAGGACACAATAGCGCCCGTCGGCACTTTGGCGCAGGGGGTGGGGGCAAAGCAAATCAATTCGTTAGGGGAGGTTTATGAGGACAGATACGGCCTCACAACATCGCGGCGTTTGCACGGAACCGTGATGGAAATCCTAAGCGGGCGCGGCCCGTGCCGTTTAAAGACGACCGGCATTACTAAGGAACAGGAGACGGATTTGCTCAAAGCCTACCTCAACATGGCTCCGAGTCAGAGCCTTCGCTGGTTGGAAAGCGGGCTGCCGCCGGGCGTTCGGGATGTGGAAATTGAGGGAACCGAGCCCTGCGTCACGGGCGGCCACACCGCCGCCGGTTATTGGGTGGACACAAGCCGGGAAACTACCGTACGCGGCCTGTTTGCCGCCGGAGACGCCGCCGGCGGCTGCCCGCAAAAATATGTGACGGGCGCCGCGGTCGAGGGAGAAATCGCGGCCGATAGCGCCGTCAAGTATATGAATGAAAAAACATCCGCGTTAAATACGGACGATGCCGAGGCGGTAAAGCGGCGGTTGGAGGGCTGTTTGAGCGGTAAAAACAGATATTTTTCCGTTGATGATTTGGAGGAGGAGATGCAGGCGGCAATGGACAGGTACGCCGGGGGAATCGGCGAGGCCTACCGCTTTTCGGCGGCGTCGTTAAAAATCGCCGATGATAAAATTCATGAAATAGAAACGCGTTCCGACCGTTTATCGGCTAATGATATGCAGGAATTGGTTTACATATTGGAACTGAAAGAACGCCTGACTCTATGCAAATCGCTAATCGCCCACCTGTCGGCCAGAAAAGAGACGCGCTGGCGCGGCTTCGCCGAGCGTACCGACTTTCCGGACAAAAGCGATAAGTGGGAATGCTACGTAAATTCCCGTTTGGAAAACGGGAAGATTAACGTAATCACGCGCCCGTTAATCCGGGAGGATGAAATATATGAGCATTGAAATAAGGCACGAACTATGCACCGCCTGCGGCGTATGTTCGCGAATTTGTCCCGGAACACTAATCAAACGGAGGGACGGAAAAGCCGTAATCCCCCGCCCGGAACGCTGCTGGGGCTGCGCGGCCTGCGTAAAGGAGTGCCCGTCGGAAGCGATAGCCCTCTTTTTAGGCGATGATATAGGCGGTCTTGGCGGGAGGATGACAGTACGCCGTGACGGAACATTATTACACTGGACTGTAACGATGCCCGATTCGAGTTCTCAAACGATTACTGTTAATACGAAGGATTCAAATAAATATTAGGAGACAATATGCCGTTAACGCATCTCGACAACTTGGAATCCGAAGCCATCTACATCTTCCGCGAGGTCGCCGCCGAGTGCGAACGCCCCGTTATGCTCTATTCCATCGGTAAGGATTCGTCCGTAATGCTCCATTTGGCCATGAAGGCGTTCTTTCCCGAAAAGCCGCCGTTTCCCTTTTTGCACATCGACACGAGCTGGAAATTTCGCGAAATGCTGGCCTTTCGCGACAGGCGGGCGCGTGACTTGGGTATCAATATGCTGGTATACCGCAACGAGGAAGCCATAGCCGGCGGTATCAATCCTTTCGACCACGGCGCGGCCTACACCGACATTATGAAGACTCAGGCGTTAAAAGACGCGCTCTCTAAATACGGTTTCACGGCGGCTTTCGGCGGCGGGAGGCGGGACGAGGAGAAATCACGCGCGAAGGAGCGGCTCTTCTCTTTTCGCAGCGAGCGCCACGCCTGGGACCCCAAAAACCAGCGGCCGGAAATGTGGAAACTTTACAACACAAGAATCAACAGGGGAGAGAGCATTCGGGTTTTCCCCATCTCCAACTGGACGGAAAAGGATATATGGCAGTATATCAAACGGGAGAACATTCCCATAGTCCCGCTCTATTTCGCGGCAAAGCGCCCGGTGGTATGCCGCGACGGTAATATTATTATGGCGGATGACGAGCGGATGCGTTTTTTGCCGGGGGAAAAACCCGATATCAAAAAAGTCCGTTTCCGCACGCTTGGGTGCTACCCGCTGACCGGCGGCGAGGAGTCGGAGGCGGATACGCTGGACGCGGTAATCGCGGAGACGCTGGCGTCCGTTACCAGCGAGCGCACGAGCAGGGTTATCGACAGCGAGGCGGCCGGCAGTATGGAGCGCCGCAAGCGGGAGGGATATTTTTAATGAATAACGCTGAACTCGGCCTGTTGAAATTCATCACCTGCGGAAGCGTCGACGACGGCAAGTCCACGCTTATCGGGCGGCTGCTGTACGACTCAAAGCTGATTTACGCCGACCAGGAACGCGCCCTTATTTTGGACAGCCGGGTGGGTTCGCGCGGCGGAAAACTCGACTACTCCCTGCTGTTGGACGGGCTAATGGCCGAGCGGGAGCAGGGCATCACTATCGACGTCGCGTACCGTTACTTTACAACGGGGAAACGAAGTTTCATTGTCGCCGACACGCCGGGTCATGAGGAGTACACGCGCAATATGGCGGTGGGCGCGTCTTTCGCGGACTTGGCGGTGCTGCTGGTCGACGCCGCGCTGGGTGTTTTGCCGCAGACAATCCGCCACGCCAGAATTTGCGCGCTGATGGGCATCCGTTACTTTGTCTTCGCGGTCAACAAGATGGATTTGGCGGGCTATAGCCAAGAACGGTTCAAAGTCATTTCGCGGGAGATAGAAAAACTTCTCGACGAGTTGAAACTTGACAACACGGTAATTATCCCGGTGTCCGCCACCGAGGGCGACAACATAACTGAGCGCGGCGGCAATATGCCCTGGTACGACGGGAGCGTACTGCTTTCGTACCTGGAATCCGTTGATACCGGCGGCGGCGAGCCGGAGGCCGGTTTTTATATGCCGGTACAGCGTGTCTGCCGCCCCGACCGCACATTCCGCGGTTTTCAGGGACAGGTCGAGTCGGGAACGGTCTCGGTCGGCGATACGCTGACGGCGCTGCCGTCCGGCGAAACCGCCGTCGTGGAAACCATTTACGTTGCCGACAAACAGGCAAACTCAGCCGCTGTCGGGCAGTCTGTAACACTTCAACTTGACCGGGAAGTGGATGTTTCACGCGGATGCGTTCTCACGCGAAACGCGGGGTTGAAAACCGTCAAGGAGTTTGAGGCGGCGCTATTATGGATGGACAGTCAAAAGCTCGTTGTCGGTAAGGAATACTGGATAAAAATCGGCACGAAGCTGTCGCCGGCGGTCGTTACGGGAATCAGGCATAAGGTCGACGTCAACACCGGCGCGCTTATACCGGTCGACGCCGCGGTTAAAAACGAAATCGTCCGCTGTGAAATCGCTGTGACGGAACACATCGTATTGGACGAATTCCGATTGCACAAGACGCTTGGGGAATTGATATTGATTGACAGGGTGAGCCATTCCACCGCCGCTTGCGGGACGGTTGAGGCTGTTGGGAAACAGCCGGCGGACGCCGTTCTTTCCCGCGGCGGTTCTTCTTTGGGACAGGCTAAAAACACGGCCGTCGATTACAAGGCGCTGAAGAACGGCGGGTTCATGCGGCAGGTACGGAAGAATAATTTCTCATTGCGGCTGAAAGTCGTGGGGGGGAATCTGACCGCGGAACAATTACAAACCATTGCCGAAATCAGTAAAAAATACGGGGACGGGTATGTCCACCTGACCTCCCGGCAAGGCGTGGAGATTCCGTTCATCAAATTGGCGGAGAACGAGGAGGTCAAAGCGGAGTTGAAAGCCGGCGGCGTGGATACCGGCGTCTGCGGTCCGAGGGTACGCACGGTAACCGCCTGCCAGGGCTGTGAGATATGCCCGTCGGGATGTATCGATACCTACCCGCTGGCCGTGGAGATTTCCGAGCGCTACTTCGGCCGCGAGCTGCCGCACAAGTTCAAGTTCGGCGTTACCGGCTGCGCGAATAACTGCCTGAAAGCGGAGGAGAACGATATCGGCGTAAAGGGCGGTTACGTTATAGAGTGGCAAAAAGAGGCGTGCGATTTTTGCGGCGTATGCGTAAAAGTATGCCGCGAGGGGGCTATCACGCGAAGCGACGCGAACGGTATTAATGAGATTTCGCTTGACAAGTCCAAATGCGACAACTGCGGGCGCTGCGTCAAATCCTGCCCCGTAGACGCGTGGAGGGGAGACCCCGGTTACATTCTCTCTTTCGGGGGAACGTTTGGAAACCTTATAGCCAAAGGCGAACAAATCTTGCCCATAATCATGAACAGGGAAACCCTGTTCCGAGTGGCCGACGCGGCGCTGGACTTTTTTGACAAACACGCCAAAAAGAGCGAACGGTTTCGTATCGCCATTGATAGAACAGGCTGGGATAAATTTAAAACGGAAATGGAGGCGGCTTATAATGAATGATATTATTATCGATGAGAGCATAGACATTACGGACGCAGTATGCCCGATAACTTTCGTGAAAGCGAAAGTAGCGTTAGATGAATTGGATGACGGACAAATTCTGTCCGTCCGCCTAAACGACGGAGAACCCGTACAAAACGTCCCCCGCAGTATCAAGGAAGAGGGGCACAAAATCCTTAAACTTGTCGATAACGGAGATGGTAGTTATAATTTGATTGTCAGGAAAGTCGGGGATTGATTTTGACGTATGTGTTTTCGCGCCGCAGTGCGGCGCATATTTGTTTGGTGTTGCGACGCGAAGCGGCGCATGTTTATGGGGGGCGTTGCGGGGGGGCTTTATCCCCCCGCAGGGTGGGTAGCTCCATAAAATATAGCGGCGTAGCCGCTATATTTTATGGAGCGAGGGAGGGCGCAGCCCTCCCCTTAAAATAGATGTTGACTTTATCATTTTGATTTTAATCTTTTCAAAGGAACAAAAAATGAAACTAACAGTATCCGGCAATCAAAAAGACTATGCCGACGGCCTGACCGTATCTCAATTAATCGAATTAGAAAAAGTGGAAACGCCGATGTACGTGACCGTTTCCATAAACGAAGCCTTTATAGAAAGCGGAGACTTCGCGAAGACCGCGCTTCACGACGGAGACGCCGTGGAGTTCCTGTACTTCATGGGGGGAGGGCGATAACATGGCCTTGACAAACGATCAATTGGAGCGGTACTCCCGCCACATCATACTCTCCGAGGTGGGGGCGAAAGGGCAGAAAAAACTTTTGGACGCGAAAGCGCTCATTATCGGCGCCGGCGGCCTCGGTTCCCCCGCCGCCATGTATCTTGCCGCCGCCGGGGTGGGCGCTATCGGCGTTGCCGACGCGGACGACGTCGATCTGTCCAACTTACAGCGTCAGATCTTACACACCACGGCGGACATCGGCAAGGCGAAGGCGCTCTCCGCCAAAGAGACGATTAACGCGATAAACCCGGACGTTAACGTAAACGTCCATCGCCTCTTCGTGGCCGCGGACAACATCATGGAGTTGATTGCGGGCTACGACTTTATCATCGACGGAACCGACAACTTTCCGGCTAAGTTTCTCATCAACGACGCGTGCGTGCTGTCTAAGAAGCCCTTTTCCCACGCCGGAATAATACGGTTTAAGGGGCAGCTCATGACCTACGTTCCGGGGGCGGGCCCGTGCTATCGCTGCGTCTTCCGCGAACCGCCGCCCCCCTCCGCGGTGCCGACCTGCCGGCAGGCCGGAGTCGTCGGCGCGCTCGGCGGCGTAATAGGCTCCCTGCAGGCGATGGAAGCCGTCAAATACATCATCGGCAAGGGAAAACTGTTGACAGGCTCGCTGCTTACTTACGACGCGCTTGAAATGGAATTCCGCAAAATCAAACTTCCGGCGGTGAAAGAGTGCGCCGTGTGCGGAGAGAATCCATCCATATCCAAACCTTTCGACTATGAACAGGCGGTATGCGAATTATGACGACCGTCCGCCTGAGACAATCGGATTACGAGGCAATCGTAGCGCACGCCCGAAACAGCCTGCCCTGCGAGGCGTGCGGGCTTATCGCCGGAAAAGCGGATGACGGAGTTAAAACGGTGGAGAAGGTCTATCTGTTGTCCAATACGGACAACAGTCCGGAGCATTTTTCCATAGACCCGAAAGAACAATTAACGGCGGTAAAGGATATGAGAGCGAACGGATTCGTCCTGTTAGGCAATTTTCATTCCCACCCGTCAACCCCGGCGCGGCTTTCCGCCGAAGACATACGGTTGGCGCACGACGGTAAAGCGAGTTATCTTGTTTTATCGTTGGCGGAAGAAATTCCGGTGTTAAAGGCGTTTGGGGTTATAGGCGGGGAGGCCGGCCAACAAACGCTGGAGATTTTTTGAGACGGGGGAGGGGCGGTATGTCAAATGATACCGGAAAAAATTTCGAATACAGGATACTCGTCGTCGACGATGACACGGATATCTGCGACCTGTTGAGCGGGGTTCTCTCGACGCGCTACGACATTACGGTTTGCTTTAGCGGCAAAGAGGCCATAGAGCATTTGGATAAAGATACGTTTGATTTGGTAATTGCCGACCTTGTGCTTCCCGATGTGTCAGGCATAGATATCCTCGCCCACGCCAAAAGCCGCGACGAGTTCGCGGAGGTTTTGATGATTACCGGCAACGCCTCGGTGGATACCGCCGCGGCGGCTATCAACGGCGGCGCGGGTTCGTATATGCTAAAACCGTTTTCCATTCGAGAACTGTGCGGCCGCGTGGACAAGATGATTGCCACACGGCAATTTCTTACGAAGAGCCTGCGGCTCATGTCCAGTTCCGACATCGTTGACCCCGCCGTAAAAGAGCACATTGACGACATCACCACGCTATATCATTTCACGTGCAAACTCATGTTGACACTTGACGTTTCGGAGATGATGAGGATTGTTTTGGAGGAGGTCAACCGGAAGATAGGCGCGGAGTTTTGCTCGATTGAGATTAACCATTTGGGCTATAAAGAGGTTTTTTCCATGCCGCGGACAGGGCTTGTCGGCAAAGAACTCTTAGACAAAGTTTTTGCGGAGCATTGGAACAGCGCGTTCATTTGCACCGCCAGGGCGATTTTCTTTAAGGGGGCCGTCCCGCACCGCGTCTTTGACGGGCGGCATGGAAATTTTTCCGAGGCGTCCGGGTATACGTGCCGGAACTATCGGCTCGTGGTACCGGGAAAGACCATCGGCAGCCTCTCCGTGTGGCTGGCGTCCGACAACGGGATTGACGACAGATTCGACCGGCATCTGCACGTCCTTACTTCAATAGCGTCACCCGTTATAGAGCACGTGTACGCCGACAAACTGGCGCTTCTTCAAGCCAAGACCGACGGTTTGACAGGCATATCCAACAAGCGTCATTTTTACGAGGCCTTGGGGAGGGAGATAGCGAGAGCCAACCGTAAAAAAAATACCTTCGCGCTCGTACTGGCCGACATCGATAATTTCAAGATAATAAACGACACCCACGGCCACCAAATCGGCGACGCGGTTTTGATAGAACTGACAAAACACCTGACGGATAACGTCCGCGTCGGCGACGTGGTAGCCCGCTACGGCGGCGAGGAGTTCGTCTTAATACTTCCAGACACCGATTTAGAAGGCGCCGTAGCGCTGGCGAACAGAATCCGCGAGTCCATCGCGAGCACCCCGTTTGCCAACGCGAAGTACTGCGTTCCATATACATCCAGTTTCGGCCTCGCCATGTACGACGGCGCCGCGCCGGTAAGCAAAGACGACCTTATCGTTATCGCGGACACGGCCCTCTACTATTCAAAACACCACGGCAAAAACCGCGTCACGGTCGGCGAGGACAGGGCCGGGGCGGGAATTGTTTGCAAAGATACGAAATAGTCGATGCCCGCGCCGCCCGGTTTTTCAGGCAACAAAACTATATGGTGGAATATTTGACTTACATTCGGCACAGAATATATTTTATACGCGTGGGGCAAAGAATTGCGCGGTTTTTTAATAGACATACTTACAGGTTGCTTCTTATATGATATTTGAAGAAGTCTTACAAAAATTCCGCGACATATCCTTTTCCGAGCGGGACAAAGGACGCCGCTTTGAGCGGCTCATGGCGTCTTTCCTAAAAACCTGTCCCCTGTATAAAGACGATTTTTCTTCCGTTTGGCTGTGGGACGAGTTTCCGTCCAGGAAAGACTTCGGCTCCGGCAATAAAGACTTAGGCATAGACATTGTAGCCCGTACCAAAAACGGCGAATATTGGGCTGTCCAGTGCAAGTGCTACAAGGAGGATGCCGTTATTGACAAGGCGGCCGTGGATACGTTTCTCTCTACGTCCGGCAAGTCTTTTTACGATACGGATGATTTTAGCAAGAAAGTAAAGTTTGCCTGCCGCCTGTGGCTCGACACCACCAATAAGGGTTTTAACCGCGAGGCGGACGCGACCATCCAAAACCAGTCGCCGGAAGTAAAGCGTTTGGGGTATTATGATTTAATCGATGCCAAGGTTGACTGGCAAAAACTTTACGACGGCCAGTCCGGCGCAAAGGCCGCGGTCAAAAAGTATGAACCGCTACCGCACCAGCAAGACGCTATTTCGCGAGTTCATGAATATCTTAAAAAGAATGCCCGCGGAAAACTCATCATGGCCTGCGGCACCGGTAAAACATATACGAGCCTGCGCATAGCCGAAAAAGAAACGCCAAAAGACGGGGGGCTTGTTTTATTTCTTGTTCCCTCTATCGCATTGTTGGGTCAGGTTCTTAGGGAATGGAAGAACCAGTGCGCCAAGCCTGTGCACGCGATTTGCGTCTGTTCGGACGCCACAGTCTCAAAATCAGGCAAAACCAGCGGCGATGCCGCCCAAATGTCGATGGTTGACCTTGCGTACCCCGCCTCTACCGACGTAAAAAACATCAAAAAACAGGTGAAGTTTGCCCGGCAACGCCAAGAAACGGAGGGGGGGAATGTCGTAGTCTTTTCGACCTACCAGTCCATTGACGTTATAATTGACGCGCAAAAACATTTTCACAGGGAGAAGACGGACAGTTTTCTCTTTGATTTAATCGTTTGCGACGAGGCCCACCGCACGACCGGCGTTACGCTTTCGGATGGCGATGACTCCGCGTTTGTAAAGGTTCACGACGATAAGTACATCAAAGCCCGGAAACGTGTCTATATGACGGCCACGCCGCGGATATACTCCGACGGGGCGCAAAAGAAGGCCCGCGAGGCGAATGCCGCTATTTGCTCTATGGATGACCCTGAGATGTACGGCGGCGAAATGTACCGCATCGGCTTCGGCGAGGCGGTGTCCAAAAACCTGTTGTCGGATTACAAAGTCTTGGTTCTTACCGTTGATGAAAGTTGGGTGAGCGACGGGTTTAGGAAGTCGATAGATGAAAGGGCGCGTGAAAAGAACATAGAGATAAACGCGGAGTCTATGCTTAAAATCGTCGGCGCTATAAACGCGCTCTCAAAAAAATCGTTAAATGAAAAGGAACTTTTTGGCGGGGTTGACCCGGCGCTCATGCGGAGCGCGGTGGTTTTTTGCCAAAAAATAGCCGCGTCAAAAGACGCCGTCCACTTTTTCAACATTTGCGCCGACGCGTACTTTTCCACGTTGACCGAAGAGCAGCGGGCGGAAGTCGTTGTCGTTGAGGCCGACCACGTCGACGGCACGATGGGGGCACAGGTTAGGGAGCGGAAACTTCACTGGCTCAAATCCGCCGACCCCTCCAAGCGCGAGTGCAAGGTACTGAACAACGTCCGCTGGGCGTCCGACCGCTTGGACCCGGAGCACGGCGGCGTAATCGGCTTCGTCTCCAACGGCTCGTGGCTCGACGGCAACGGGCTCGACGGCTTCCGCAAATGCCTTGAAATGGAGTTTTCGTCAATTTATGTCTATAACCTCCGGGGGAACCAGCGGACATCCGGCGAGCTGTCCCGGAAAGAGGGCGGAAAAATTTTCGGCTCCGGCAGCAGGACGCCGGTGGCGGTTACTATTTTGGTTAAGCGGGGGCGTAAAACCTGAAAAAGGGGCACGGTAATGGGAACCATGGAAAAATTAAAGGAAAACGGCATTTCGCTTGATTATAGCGCCTTAGCCCATTTATGCAAAAAGTATTGCGTAAACGAGCTGGCGGTGTTCGGCTCGTCTATCCGGGACGATTTTACCCAAAATAGCGATGTGGATATCCTCGTGTCGTTTCTCCGCAATTCAAACATTTCATTATTCGGGATAATAGCGTTGGAAAGAGAGCTGTCGCGGCTGCTGGACAGGGAGGTAGACATCGTGGAAAAAGAATCCTTAAAAAACCCCATACGGAAAGAAAAGATACTGGCGAATATGGAGGTGATATATGCGGATTAATGAAAATGACTTGGCTTATCTAATAGATATTGCCGATTGCGTAATCGGCATTGAGGCGTTCATTAAAGGAATACGGCTTCATGAATTTGAAAAAGACAGGATGAGAAAATTAGCGGTGGAAAGGCTGTTAGAGATTACAGGCCAAGCCGCCAATAACATAAGCAAAGAGACATAAAACGCGATACCGGCTATCCCGTGGAAAGACATTGTCGGATTACGGAATAAATTAGCGCATGACTACGGAGAAATATTGGCGGAAAGAATATGGATGATAGCTAAAGATTCCATACCGGAATTAAAGCGCGAATTGGAAAATATTGGCGAGTTACAAGAGTACATCAATAAAAAACAGGGCGCCGCGGAAAATGAATAAAGCCGAAATCTTCTACAAAGACATCGGAGACTGCCTCTCCCGCGAAGAAAAACTGAGGCTCGTCAAAGAGGCAAAGAGCGCGCTGAACCCGGAGTTTCTGGCGGGAATGGGACGGATTGAGCCCAATGAACACGGGGACTGGGTAAATATGAGAAGTTCGGGGTTTGGGGGGCTTATACCGGTGGCGCCGGAAAAGAAGTTTGATTTGAAAACGCAGAGCTTTTTTGTCGTGAACGCTATTGGGGTTGCTACGAATAGAGACATATGGGTGTATAATTTTTCTGAAAATTCGCTTAAAAATAACATGAAGACGATGGTTGATTTTTACAATGAACAGCGTAAGACGATTGAAAGCAAACGGGAAAAGGATCATAACGTAAATATTGACGATTATATTGATACCGATTATCAAAAGATAAACTGGACTGTTAATCTAAAAAAAGATATAGAAAATAATGTTGCGCACAAATTCGATGAAAATGTTATAAAAACAGGTCTGTATAGACCGTTTACGCGAATGAATCTGTTTTTTGATACTAATTTCATCGAACGTCCCGGTATTTGGTCAAAATTATCGCCAACAGAAGACAATGACAATCTTTTTATTTGTCTAACAGGCATAGGAGTAAATAAAGAATTTTCCGCAATTATTACAAATGTACTGCCGGATCTTCAATTAATAGCCAATGGGCAGTGTTTCCCCCTCTACCACTACGACAAAAAGCCCATAATCCCCACCAATTTATTTGAGGACGTCTCCGCCGATTACGTCCGCCGCGACGCCGTCTCCGACTTCATCCTCTCCCAGTCCCAATCCCGCTACGGCCCCATGGTAACGAAAGAGGACATTTTCTACTACGTTTACGGCTTGCTTCACAGCCCTGATTACCGTACCGTCTTTGCCGGCGACCTCAAGAAAATGCTCCCTCGTCTCCCGCTTCTCGAAAAGCCCGCCGATTTTTGGGCATTTTCCAAGGCGGGGCGCGAGTTGGCGGATTTGCACCTTAATTATGAGGACGTGCCCGCCCCGGATGACGTATTGATAAACGGCAAGCCAGCCTCAAAAGCCAGCTTTTCGGCGGGCGCGCTTCGTGTGCAAAAAATGAAATTTCCCGAAAAGGGCAAAAAAGATACCATCGTCTATAATCCATACATAACCGTCTCCAACATCCCTCCCGCCGCTTACGATTACGTAGTTAACGGCAAGTCCGCCATAGAGTGGGTAATGGAGCGTTACGCGGTAACAACGCACAAGGACAGCGGCATCACGAACGACCCAAACGATTGGGCGGAGGAGCATGAGAACCCGCGGTACATTTTGGACTTGTTGTTGTCGGTTATAGGTGTTAGCGTTAAGACGGTTGCTCTTGTGGCGGGGTTGCCGGGGTTGGCGTTGTGAGGCTCAAACGAGCTTACTACACGCTCGTCCATTGTGGGATATACGATAAACCCGATTAATTATTTTAACGTCGGCATATATTATATTGTTATTAGTGTGCGGTATGGAAACCATCAATAATTTGGAGGTTTTACGAAAAAATGAAAATTGAATCGATACGCCTTAAAAATTTCAAAGCGTTTCAGGATGTTGAAATGCGCGATATACCGAAACTTTGTGTTTTAGTCGGGGCCAACGGCACAGGGAAGAGTTCTTTTTTCAGCGTTTTCGGATTTTTGAAAGACGCGTTTAACGGCAATGTGAATACGGCGTTGGCAAAGCTTGGCGGGGCTCGCGGCTTTGATGAGGTTATGAGCCGTAATTCATCGGGTTCTATTGAAATAGAATTGAAATTTCGTGAAAAACCGGCGAAAGATTCACCGTTAATAACGTATTTTTTGCAAATAGGGAAAAAGAACGGACGCGCCTGCGTTGAGAGGGAGATATTAAAATACCGGCTGGGTAGCAGCGGAAAACCGTGGCATTTTTTGGATTTTGAAAACGGTATCGGCGAAGCCGTGGTAAACGAACTTGATTCGGTAAAAACGGAAAGCGACTTAGTGAGAGAACCGCAGAACTTAAAATCAAACGATATTCTCGCCGTTAAGGGGCTGGCGCAATTTGAGCGTTTTCCGGCGGCAAGGTTATTGGGCGACCTTATTGAAAACTGGCACATTTCGGACTTCCACATTAGCCACGCCCGCCGCGAGCAGGATGCCGGCTATGCGGAGCATCTTTCGCGGGACGGCGAAAATTTAGGCCTTGTCGTGCAATATCTCTTTCAAAATCACAAAGAAACATTCGATAAAATACTGTCCGTTATGACAAAGCGTATTCCGGGCGTGGTTGACGCGAACGCGGAAACAGATAGCGAGGGGAAGGTACTGTTACGCTTTAGGGACGGGGCGTTTACCGATACGTTTCTTGCCAGGTTTGTTTCGGACGGCACAATAAAGATGCTGGCGTATTTGGTTTTGCTTTATGACCCGAATCCGTTTCCGCTATTATGCGTGGAAGAACCTGAAAATCAACTTTACCTGTCAATACTCGTAGAACTGGTTGAGGAGTTTCGCGATTATGCTCGGCGCGGTGGGCAGGTTTTTGTTTCCACGCACAGCCCTGATTTCTTAAACGCTGTAGAACTCGACGAGGTTTTTTGGCTGGAGAAAAAAGATGGATACACAAAAATAATGCGTGCGAAAGAGAATAAACAAATAGCTGCGTATATGAACGACGGCGATAAAATGGGGTATCTCTGGAAACAGGGCTTTTTCGGAGGCGTTGACCCTAAATGAAATATTTAGCCTGCTTTTTGGAGGAGCAATCCGCTAAAGAAATGCTCAAAGGCATTTTACCGAGATTGCTGCCGGATGATATTGAACCTAAATATATTGTTTTTGAAGGAAAGTACGACTTGGAAAAGCAACTTGTGCACAAATTACAGAGATGGTTAGAACCGGATACGTTTTTTCTGGTAATGCGCGACCAGGATTCTTCCGAGTGCAAAGACGTTAAAAAAAAGTTGTCAGACTTATGCCGTGAGGCGGGCAAGCCGGAAACATTGGTACGGATTGCCTGCCATGAATTGGAAAGTTTCTATTTTGGTGATTTAAGCGCGGTCGAAAAAGGCTTAGGGATAAGCAATATTGCCGGGCAACAGAAAAAAGCGAAATACCGTGACCCGGACAGTATAATCGATCCGTCAGGCAAACTTAAAATATTAACAAAAGGCAATTATCAGCACATAATGGGTTCCCGTAACATCGCGCCGCATTTATCGCTTGATAATAACGCTTCGCGCAGTTTTAACGCGTTGGTGTCAGGAATAAAAAAATTACTTGCTACAGCTATTTAGGTGTTAGTATGGCATAGTTCGGTAGGAGGGAAATAATGTTTGAACTTAATAGAAAGTTCAACTGCGAAAAGTTTATCATCCTTGTCCCGACCATCTTTGTCCGCGAGGGTACGAAGGCCCATCTCTACAAGCTAAGATTGCGTTTTAGGGAGGACATCCGCTTGAAACTGATGATGACCGGCCTTGACCATAAACGCTCTCCGCTAAGCGTAAGGGAGAAGTTCGCGGTAACAAAGGAGCGTGCCGCAAAATTGCTGTCGCATTTTGTCAACGAATACGGGGCCGGGGGCTGCGTGATTCTATCCACGTGCAATCGGATGGAGCTTTACGTATCAACGCCAAACGACGCCGATTTTCCGTTATCCGAAGCGCTGTGCGCTGCGTTTGGTACAGATTTTGCCGAATACGGATACCACCTGGCGGAAAGGGGCGGCGACCGTGTTATGGAACACCTGTGCCGCGTCGCGTCAGGGCTTGACTCACAAATTATGGGGGACAGCCAGATAATTACCCAGGTTCGCGAATCGCTGGAATTATCCCGCGGGCAAAACTGTACGGACAGTTGCATGGAAACGATGTTCAATATGTCGATACACGCGGCCAAGGTCATCAAAGCAAGAATTTTTATCAACTCGCCTGGAACGGGCTCCGTGCCGGAAAAAGCCGTGGAAAAGATAAAAACGGCGTGCCGCCTCCCTCTATCCGGCAAAAACGCGCTCGTTATCGGCAACGGGAGAATCGGCAGGCGGGTCTGTGAGTTATTGATACGCGAGGGCATGAATGTGACGGTTACGCTGCGCTCTCACAAAAAAGGCGTTGTCCAAATTCCGGATAAAGCCGGCACTGTCGGTTACGATGAACGATACAAGGCGGTGGAAAGGGCGGATATTGTGGTAAGCGCCACGGCAAGCCCGCACTTAACCGTTTCAAAGAACGAATTGACACCGTTAAAACGGGTGCCGGAAATTATTGTGGACCTGGCGGTCCCCAGAGACGTTGAGCCGTCAATCAACGGGTTTGACGGCGTTACCCTGTTCACGATAGACGACATATCCGGCGACGGAGGGCATCTTCCGCCGGAAAGCGCTGTGATAATCGATAATATCATTGCCGAACACATTGCCAGGTATAACAGGTGGCGTTTGTATAAGGAAAATGGTCATTTCGACTTCGCTCAATGACCGTTTTGCTCAATGACTATTTCGCTCAATATATAACAGGTGATGTTTGTATAAAAGATTTTGACTTGTGTGTTTTCGCGCCGCAGTGCGGCGCATATGGCTCGGTGGCTTTGCCACCGGTGGGGGCGTTGCGGGGGAGTTTTATCCCCCCGCATGGGGGGTAGCGGAAAACAAAAAGGAGACGTATTTTTGGCTCCTTTTTGTTTGGAGCGTGGGGGGCTTGCCCCCCCTTAAATGATTTTGATTTAAATTATTTGACTTTAACCAGGCCATATATGATGACAAACCAAAAAACATTATTCCCTATATTTATCGATATAAACGGCAAAAAGGCTTTGGTGGCGGGCGGCGGCAATGTGGCCGTGCGGCGGATAAGAACTCTCGCCGCTTTCGGCGCGGACATTACCGTAATATCGCCAAACGTTACGGAATACATTGAACAAGCCGCGTTGTCAATTATTAATACTAATATTGATACTGATACCGCTGCTATCCGACTGATAAAACGAAAATACGAAGACGGCGACATCGCCGCGGTCAATCCGTTTCTCGTTATCGCCGCGACCGACGACAGTCAGGTAAATCGCGCTATAATGACGGAAGCGAAAAGCCTGAATATCCCGGTATCCGTCGCCGGTTGCCGTAATGACTGTACGTTCTATTTTCCGGCGATAGCGGAAAGCGGCAATTATATCGCCGGGATTATATCTAAAGACGGCAATCACGCCGGCGTTAAACTAACGGCGGAGAAGATAAGAAAGGTTATCAACGGATGAACGGAACAATACGGATAGGAAGCCGCGGCGGTTCTCTGGCGGTCGCGCAGGCGCGAATTGTCATAGACGCGGTCAAGAAAACAAATCCGGGCATTAATTTTGAGACTGTCACAATCAAAACAACTGGCGATAAGATACTTGACAAAAGTTTAGACTCGTTCGGCGGCAAAGGGGTGTTCACCAAAGAGCTTGAGACCGCGCTTATTGACGGCGGTATCGACATTGCGGTTCACAGCTACAAGGATATGCCGATTGACGAAACGGATATGTTGCCGGTTGTCGCGTTGTCCGTTCGAGAGGCGCCTTTTGACGTTTTGGCGTTGCCGAAAGGCGGTATCGCGGTTGACAAGTCAAAGCCGGTCGGTTCCTCAAGCCTTAGGCGGACTATACAGTTTTCAAAGTTGTATGATGGGGTAGAGATAAAGGCTGTGCGGGGGAACGTACCCACCCGATTGTCGAAATTGGATAACGGCGAGTATTCGGCGTTGATACTCGCGCAGGCCGGCCTCAACCGTTTGTCGCTTCAAGACAGAATCTCCCGCGTTTTCACGGTTGACGAGATGGTACCGGCCGCCTCCCAGGGAATTCTCGCGGTTCAGGGGCGGCGGGGTGAGGATTATTCTTTTCTTGACGTGTTTCATAGCAGAGAATCGGAAATCGTGTCTAAGGCGGAGCGGCGGTTCATAAAGACTTTGGGCGGCGGCTGCTCATCGCCGGCCGCGGTATACGGGCGGATAGACAATAATACTTTATTACTTACCGGGATGTACGTTGATTCGCGCGGCAATATCGAAAAAGGAAATATCGGTGGGGATATTGATAATGGCGAACGGCTCGGTGAGACGCTTGCCGCGCGTTTAAGAGAGAGGGCGGATAATCGATGAAAGTCACTTTAGTCGGAGCCGGTCCCGGAAGCATTGGCCTGTTGACCGTTAAGGGCCTTGAAACGTTACAACGCGCCGACGTCGTGCTGTATGACCGCTTTGTAAGCGGCGACATTCTTGCCGTAATTCCCGATTCCGCCGAAATGATAAACGTCGGAAAATACGCGGGCAACCATCCCGTGCCGCAGAATGTCATTAATAATCTCCTGTTGGAAAAAGCGCGGCAGGGCAAAAATGTGGTCAGATTAAAAGGCGGCGACCCGTTTGTCTTCGCCCGCGGCGGGGAGGAGTTAGAATTTCTATCGGAGAACAATATCCCCTTTGAAGTCGTGCCCGGCGTTACCTCCGCTGTCGCCGCGGCCGCTTACGCGGGAATTCCGCTAACGCACAGGGATTGCGCGTCGTCCTTTCATGTGATAACAGCCCACGCCAAAAATAACGAAGCGCTTAACATCAATTTTGACGCGCTCGTGAAATTAGACGGCACATTAATATTTTTGATGGGGGTTTCGGTAATCGATATTATCTGCGAAAGATGTATTAATGCCGGTATGGACAAGGATATGCCCGCCGCCATAGTGGAGAACGCAGCCGTGAATTCACAGCGTAAATTTTTGGGGACGATTACCGCCTTGCCCGAAATAGTCCGCGCGAATAACGTTAAATCGCCAGCCGTTATCATCATCGGCAAAGTATGTCAATTCTCAACCCGCTGCGACTGGTTCGGTCAAAAATATTTGCCGTTACGCGGCAAACGCGTTGTTGTAACGCGGGTCAAACATGGTATGTCCGAATTAATTGATAATCTTAGAGAACTCGGCTGCTATGTTGTAGAAATACCGTGTTTAAGAATCGCGCCGCTTACCGGTTCCGGCAGCGCGTTGGAAAAGAGTTTGAAAAATATAAAAGGCTATTCATGGCTTATTTTCACAAGTTGCGCCGGCGTTAATGTATTTTTCGATTACCTTATTGATACCTGTATCGATATAAGGGAACTAAGCGGCGTTAGAATCGCCTGCGTAGGGGCTGGAACCGAAAAGGAGCTAAACAAGCGCGGAATTACGGTTGATTATGTTCCCGCCGAATACAACGGGGCGGCGTTGGCGCACGGGTTGGCGGAACTTGTAAAGGACGGCGAAAGAGCGCTTATTCTCAGGGCGAAAGACGGGGATAAGGAATTAACGCGCTTATTGATTGATGCCGGAATAGATTTTGACGATGTCCCTGTTTACGAAAAAGTCAAAGACACTGCGGTTGTAAGCATAGATGCCGACGCAATCGCCGATAACAAATTTGATTTCGCCGCGTTCACAAGCCCGTCCGCCGTGGAATGTTTTGCCGAAGTTGCGGTGTGTGCAAATTTTAGCGAGATAAAGGCCGTCTGTATCGGAGAGAAGACTGCGGCGGCGGCAATGTCATACGGTATGGACGTTTATGTTTCGACTGATGCAACAGCGGAGAGTATGGTGGAAAAAATAAAGGAGCTAAGCGCGTAATATGAAAACAGGGACACGCAGGCTGCGCGGCAACGAAACGTTACGGCGGATGGTTCGTGAGACGCGGGTTTCCGGCGATTCCCTTGTTTACCCCCTGTTCATACGGGAGGGCAGCGGCATTGAGGAGGAACTGCCCTCGCTTCCCGGACAGGCGCGATACAGCCCCGACACCGTTGCTAAAGGTATTGACACGGCGCTAAACGCCGGGGCGCGCTCATTCTTATTATTCGGCATACCGGAAACCAAAGATGAGCGCGGTAGCGGCGCCTGTGATGACGACGGCGTTATTCAACAGGCGCTTAGAAATATTAAACGGGCTTTTGGGGACGCCGCTTACCTCATCACCGACGTCTGCCTGTGCGAATACACAACGCACGGGCACTGCGGATTGATTCGCGGCGGCGCGGTTGACAACGACGCCACGCTGCCGCTCCTTTCGCGAACAGCCGTTTCCCACGCCCGCTCCGGCGCCGATATGGTCGCCCCCTCCGCCATGATGGACGGAACCGTCGCCGCCGTAAGAGCCGCCCTTGACGCGGAGGGATTTAAGGGCATTCCCATAATGAGCTACGCCGCGAAATACGCCTCCGCGTTCTACGGCCCGTTCCGCGAGGCCGCCGGCTCCGCCCCCAGGTTTGGGGACAGAAAGACTTATCAGATGGATTATCATAACGGCAAGGAAGCCTTGAAACGGATAGAGATTGACATTGGTGAGGGGGCGGATATCGTAATCGTAAAACCGGCTTTGCCGTGCCTTGACATAATTCATACCGCGTCGCAACGGATAAAGCTGCCGATAGCCGGATACAGCGTCAGCGGCGAGTACGCGATGATTAAAGCGGCGGCGGCTCGCGGGTTTATTGACGAATACAATACAATGTGCGAAAGCGCGGTGGCCGTTTTCCGCGCCGGGGCGGATATTTTGATTACATACTTCGCCAAAGAATTAGCCGGGGCAATTAGAAAAGGGGATATAGGGTGAAATAAATATAAGTATTAGCAAACTGTTGCTGTTGACGTATTAAACGAATTTTATTTAAAGACAACGAATAGGGAATATATGACGAACGCCCAATCAATGCCCAACCGGTCAAAATCGTTATTCGAACGCGCCGTTCAAATCATCCCCGGCGGGGTGAACAGCCCCGTGCGCGCCTTTAAGGCCGTGGGCGGGAATCCATTATTTATCGATAAAGCCGACGGTTCAAAAATCTATGACGCGGATGGCAACGAATATATCGACTACGTATGTTCGTGGGGGGCATTGATATTGGGGCATAATAACGCGGCAATACGAGATGCGGCAATAACCGCCGCTCAAAGGGGAATGAGCTTCGGCGCGCCGACCGAGGCGGAGGTAAAATTAGCGGAAAAAATCGTGTCGTTTATACCCGGCCTTGAAATGGTACGGATGGTGAATTCCGGCACGGAGGCGGTGATGAGCGCCCTGCGGCTCGCCCGCGCCCGCACGGGGCGGCGGAAGGTAATCAAGTTTGAGGGGTGTTACCACGGGCACGCGGACGCTATGCTTGTCAAGGCCGGTTCCGGCGCGCTCACGACAGGCGTTCCCGACAGCGCCGGCGTATCGGAGAACATTGCCGGAGACACGCTTGTCGCTTCGTATAATGATTTGGCGGGGGTCGATGAACTCTTGAGGAAACGCGACGTCGCCTGCGTGATTGTGGAGCCTGTGGCCGCGAATATGGGCGTCGTCTTGCCCAAAGAGGGATTTTTAAGCGGGCTGAAGAATCTGTGCGGCGCGTACGGCGCTCTGCTGGTATTCGACGAGGTGATTACCGGTTTCCGTCTTTGCAAAGGCGGCGCCTATGAGTACTGCGGCGTCGCGGCCGATTTGGTAACCTACGGCAAAATTATCGGCGGCGGGATGCCGGTGGGGGCCTACGGCGGCAAAAGAGAGATTATGGAACTCGTCGCCCCCGACGGCCCCGTCTATCAGGCCGGGACGCTTTCGGGCAACCCCGTCGCGATGGCGGCGGGGCTTGCCGCGCTTACCGCCCTCGAAAATCAGGAGGTCTACGACCGTATCGACAGGATGGGCGAAAGATTGGCCGCCGGGCTCTCCGAAATAACGCGGCGGTATAAAGTGAAAGCCCGCGTGAATCGGGCGGGCTCGCTCGTCTGCCTGTTCTTCGGGATTGATAGCGCCGATGACTGTAAATCCGTTAAAAAAGCGGACACGGAGCGTTACGCCCGATATTTCCACGCTATGTTGAGCGCCGGCGCCTGCCTCGCCCCGTCGCAGTTTGAGGCGATGTTCGTCTCTTACGCCCATACGGAAAATGATATTGACGAGACGCTGGACAGGGCGGAAACGGCGATGCGGCGGGTCATACCGCGGGCGGCGGCTCCGTTGTAGACGGTTCCTCCGTTGCCGGCGGTTCCGTTGAAGCCGGCGGCGCGACATCGCCCTGAATACAACGCACCGAGTGGCCGTCGCCCGGAGGGTCTAATCTGCCGTAGAACGCGCTGTTTCCGTAGACGCGCCCGTCCCCGTCCCACCAGAAGCAGCCTTGCCCGATATGGTAGAAAGCGTCGCCGTATCGAGCGCCGCCAGGCAGGGCCGAAAACCCGTAGTCGTCGGTGCCGTTTTCGCTGTTGTTCCAGCCGCCCGTCGATTTTAACTTATCGCCGGCGTTGCCGTTGGCCGTGATATTCACTAATTTTACAAGTATGTCCCATTCCTCGCGGGTAGGCAGGCGCCACCCCGCCGGGCAGACCGACGGCGCCGTGTTCCAATCGTACAGACGCCCGTATTGAGCGCAGTTGGAGTTATCGTTCCCATAACAGCAAGAACCGCTTGGGGTTTCATAATTCAGGTTCTCCGCCATCCAAACCTGTTCGGATATCTTTATGTTTTTGTACTTCTTGCCGTCACGGTTATCCACAAAGGACGAGGCGCCGGATTTTATTTTAAAACGATTCCTGTCTACGAAATTCGCGCTCGTGCTATCGTCATAATCAAGGGTAAGCCGGGCATCCGCCGCCGAAAAACCGCAGCCGAAATCAAAGTCGGTGGAGCGCATTATAAAGCGCCCGTTGTTAGCCATCCACATAACGGCGCCGCCGTTGAACGAGCCCGTGCCGTTCTTAAAGAGTTCAATATCTAAGGGTTTACCCTCCGTAGCCCCGCTGATATGTACCCAGTGCCCCACCAGTTCCGACGGATTGTCGCGCCCGCACCCGAACAAACCGATTGCCCCGAACACCGCCGCCGACAACAACGCCCGTACGCAGTACCGAGTAAAGAAATTCATAACCCCTCCTGAAAAGTTGTTTTTACACAGCTCAAACGATTTTAGGTAACAGATAATAAATTTAATAAAAGGAGATTTGAAAAGTCAATAAAAGATTTAAAATCTTTCACTGCCGTCCCATAGAAAAATAAGGCTCTTCAGGGTTTATGGCGGGAATGGGCATTCATGGTAAAGGCGTTTTTGGATTTTGACGTTAGCGTATCGCTTTTAGGGCGCACCCCACCGGTGGCGAAGCCACCGAGCCTAGGGGTGCGGCGCTCGGTAGAACTAAAATAAAAATGTGTTAACCCGGTCAAATATATTACATTTCATTGGAAGCCGGGTTTAAGGCAAAGGAGGGTTGTTATGGCGGTAGCGGCGTTAATGGCGCTCGCCGCGATGTTTCTGGCATCGTGCGAATCGGGGCACAAATCAACGGACGGCAAAAGCGCCTGCGTCGGCGCCGATACGCTTTTTTATCACCGGCTGCGGGGCGACCTGTACAAAATTGCCGGGAAAGAGCGCTGCCCGAATCAACTCAATCGATTAACGGAATTAACGGACTCCGCCAGGTTGACATCACCCGATACGGCTCATTCGGTAACGGTAAGCGACTCCGACGGGACGCCATACGCGCTGGGTATCGGGCTGCCGTATCATTTTGACCGCAACCGCTCATACCCGTTAATAATATACCTGCACGGGGGAATCGGCACCGACATATCCACCAAAGGCGAGCGGGCGTGGGAGATGCTCGGCGGGCTTCGGGACAGTATCGACGTTATCATAGCCAGCCCGTCCGGGAACCGCTTCGCCCAATGGTGGACGCCGCGCGGGATGGGGCGGATAATTCACGCGGTACGTTACGTCAATACCGTTTATAACATTGTTCCCGGCAAAATATTCTTAGCCGGCGTAAGCGACGGCGCGACCGGCTGCTACGCTTTCGCTTCGGCCGCGGGCGGCGACGGACCGTTCGCCGGGTTCTTCGCCGTATCCGGCTTCGGCGGGATGCTGCCGCGCCTGGGAGTACGGCTGTCGATTGACAATTTGAGAAAACGGCCGATATATAATGTTAACGGCGGGAAGGACCGCCTGTATCCCATAGAGGCGGTAAACGGTTTTATCGAGTATTTGCGCGGGGAAGGGGTTCCCGTTACGAACAGGACTTATCCCGACGAGGAGCACGGGTTCGACTACAGGGAGCGCGAGTATTCGGAGCTTGCGGAGAGAATCAGAGGCTGGTCTTCGCGGGACTCAACATCCCGATAATACTCATCGACAATACGTATAGGAGTTTGCAGATGAGATAGATAGATGGGATGGGAGGCATAACAGGTTATTTGATATTGGACGTACGTCTGAATCACTTAGAAGTATTGGTATGAAAGATAGTGCAATTAAGTGGCATGGTGCTAAAATTACAAGTATTTTGAATAAACATAGTGGAATGACAAAGGATATTATAAAACAAGTACCAAATGCTTTAGAAGACCCGATTATTGTGTTAAAATCACAGACGTCTGATTCCCGAATTGTGATGCTTGGGGAAGTTTATGATAAATATGGGGCTCCAGTACTTGTTGCATTAGAGTTGATGCCCACTAATAGAAAAGGGTTGCTGATAGATACAAGTATAATTGTAAGTGCATATGGTAAGGATTCTGATATGGCTAAGTTTATTGAACGTAGCGAGGTTTTATATATTAGCACAGATAAAAAAAGGACCACTCAATGGTTTCAGGGATTACGGCTCCAATTGCTTTCATATGAAACTATTTGTGGTCCTATTGGCAAAATAACATATTCGGGCAACCAAATCAATATTTCTGGTGTCCCATTTTCACAGCTATCGCAAAACCTTGCGGCCAATTCGGCCCCCAGGCCTTATTTTTCTAGTGTTGGTAGCTCTACTGACCACCACAATACTAATATAATACAATCTTCAGAGAAAAGCAAGAAAAAAAATCACTACCGTCCCATATGTAATCCCAAGCGTTCCCAAACCGCCGTAGATAGCGTCAAAAAGCCATATATTTCAATATAATATGTTTGACCGAGTTAACACATTTTTATTTTCAACGCTATGTCTTTGCGTAAGTGTTAAACGCCGCGCAGCGGCGTTACGCCGGCGGTTTTACCGCCGAGCCATTAACCGGGGGTTTTAACCCCCGGTAGCGTAACGCTCGCTCCATCTCAAAGTCCCGCCAGGGACGACACAATTGTTTTTATCTAACCTCAAATAAAGTGTCGTCCCTGGCGGGACTTTTTAGCTTCACGGCATCCCCTAACCGGCGGTTAAAACCGCCGGTTAATAGAGTAACGTCCCTAGCGGGACTTTCCGCAATTCCAATTATTAACAATTCCACGAGCGCCTTTATTTTCATATGGGACGGTAGTG
>JAITCM010000137.1 GCA_031283085.1 Chitinispirillales bacterium
AGCGTACCGGAGGGAAAACAGCCTAATAAATGGCAACTCATCGAAAAAATGGTGTCAGGAGTAGCAGACATGGCGGAAGCACATACCGACATTCTTAAAAAAAAGAATGAAATGGATGATAGGACAACTAACTCCGATGCCTGACAGCACTGGTTGGTACACCATAGACGACGGCACGGCAATAAGGGAAAGGGATTGCGGGGCAAGGCCGCAATTAAATAGCATAAAGGTTCGGCTAATCACCCCGTATGCCCAAACCCCCCCGCGCCGCGTGAAGTATCGTCCGTTACCTCGTCGCCGCCGTCTTCAACAAATACAGTATCAATAGCGACAGATGCCGGGACTAACTGCGCTATCCTGTCGCCGCGATTTATTACGAAAGGTTTGTCGCCGTGATTGATTAGGATGATTTGTACCTCTCCGCGATAGTCGGCGTCTATGGTACCGGGGGCATTTAGTACCGTTACGCCGTGTTTTAAGGCAAGCCCGCTCCTTGGGCGGACTTGGACTTCTATGCCTTCGGGAATACAAAAACGCAATCCTGTCGGTATTAATACACGTCCACCCGGATTGATAACGACCTCCCCCTCTACGGCGGCGCAAACATCGCACCCGCTGGATCCGGGAGTCATGCGAACCGGTAAGGACAGCCCTATGGCGTGAGGGAGACGGGTTACGGAAATTTTTGTTGATGTCATGGCGTATCAATACAAAATTAATTAACATATTGATACGTATCAATACGGATAATATCGTATCAATACGTATCAATGTCGAAAATCCAAAGCAAAAACCTACTCCAACAGCGCTTTGCGGCTCAGCTTGACTTTGCCCATCCGGTCAAACCCTATCAGCTTCACCCGCACCTTATCCCCCAGTTGCAACACGTCCTCTACCTTGTTGACCCTGCCCTGTTCCAACTCCGAGATGTGCAACAGGCCGTCTTTGCCGGGCAGGTATTCTACGAATGCGCCGAATTCCACTATCGTCTTGACCGTACCCTCATATATCGCGTTAAGCTCCGGTTCCGCGACGATGCCTTTGATGCGGCGCAGCGCGGCGTCCCTTGAATCCTTGTTGGAGGCGGCTATCTGTACGGTACCGTCGTCGTCTATGAATATCGTGGCGCCGGTGGTGTCCTGGATGTCGCGTATCATCTTGCCGCCGGGGCCTATGACCTCGCGGATTTTGTCCTTGTCGATGGTGATAGTGCTTATACGCGGCGCGAACGCGGACATCTCCTTGCGTGCCGAGGGCAGCGCCTCCGACATTATGTCGAGTATCTTGAATCGGGCTGTTTTGGCCTTGGCGAGCGCATCCTTCATAATGTCCGCCGTGATGCCGGCGAGCTTTATGTCCATCTGGATGGCGGTCACGCCGTCGCGCGTACCGGCCACCTTGAAGTCCATATCGCCCACGTGGTCCTCGGTGCCGAGAATGTCCGTCAGAATCGCCACGCGGTCGCCCTCCTTGATGAGGCCCATCGCCACACCGGCCACGTGCGTCTTGAGCGGCACGCCGGCGGACATCAACGAGAGCGAGGAGCAACAGACCGACGCCATCGACGAACTGCCGTTCGACTCGAGTATCTCGGAGACCACGCGAATAGTGTACGGGAAGCTCTTCTCATTGGGCAACACGGGGGCTATGGAGCGCTCGGCTAAGTGGCCGTGGCCGATTTCGCGCCGGCTCACCGACGTCATCCGCTTGACCTCGTTCACCGAGTAGGGCGGGAAGTTGTAGTGGAGCATATACGACTTGTCGTAGTTGCCCTGGATGTTGTCGATATGCTGGATATCGAGTTTCGTTCCCAGCGTCGTCGCGGCGAGCGACTGCGTCTCGCCCCGCGTGAAGAGCGCCGAACCGTGCGCCCGCGGCAGTATGTCGAGTTCGCAGGTTATTTGGCGTATCTCGTCGAGCCCGCGCCCGCCGATACGGACACCGCTGTTCAGGATTGACTGGCGGATGTCGTCGCGTTCAAGCTCCGTGAAGATTTCGGCGATTGCCTTACCGGAATCCGGGAAGCGCTCGGCGAGCGCCGCCGCCGCTTCGTCGCGCAACGCAGCCACCGCCGCGTACCGCTCCGGTTTGATGCCCATAAAACTCGCGTCGTGCAACCGTGAACCCACAATCTCCCTGACCGCGTTCACAAGCTCCCCGTTCACGACCGGAGCGGTGTACGGCGCCGCCTGCTTTCCGCATCGGGCCATAAGCTCCTTTTGTAACGCCGTCAACTTCTTTATCTCGGCGTGCGCTAAGAGAATCGCCTCAAGCAGCACCTCCTCGGAAAGTTCCATCGCCCCGCCCTCAACCATCATTATCGAACACTCCGTGCCGGCCACGACCATATCGAGTTCGCCGCTTTCCGTCTCCGCGTAGGTAGGGAAAACCTTGAGCTTGCCGTCGGCCATACCGACGCGCACCGCCGCGACCGGCTCCTGAAACGGCATATCCGAAAGGCACAGCGCCGTGGACGCCGCCGTTACCGCCAACACATCCGCGTCGTACTTCTCGTCCGCGGAAATCACAGTACAGACAATCTGCACCTCCCGCCGGTAACCGTCCGGAAAGAGCGGGCGTATCGGGCGGTCGACTATCCGCGCCGACAAAATCTCCTTCTCGCTCGGACGCCCCTCACGCTTGATGTACCCGCCGGGAATCTTTCCCGCCGCGTACGTCTTCTCAATGTATTCTACCGAAAGCGGGAAAAAATCCGAGTCGGACTCCGACTGCGCACAACACGCCGTCACGAGAACCATCGAGTCCCCGAGACGTACTATAGCCGAACCGTTCGCCTGCTTCGCCATCCTGCCGGTCTCAATGTACACCTTGAGGCCGGATACTTCCGCGTCAACCGTTGTGTAACCCATCACAGTCTTCTCCTATTTTTATTTTATTATTTTATAATCTTCTTCGGAATGAACATGATTATTTACTCTCCTGAAGATTCTTTTGGAGGAAGGTATCTTCACATTGTCATGAACCGAGATTTTCTAAAGCATCCTATCAAAAGACGTTCACATAAAAATCGAAGCAACCTCAATATTTACCGCGGCTGCCTCGAATCTCTACTTGCGTATGTTCAATTTCTTTATCAGCTCCCTGTAACGCCCTATGTCGGTACGGCTTAGGTAGTTTAATAGGGACCGGCGCCGGCCTACCAACTTCAAAAGACCGTAGCGTGTGTGGTGGTCCTTGGGATTACCCTTCACGTGCTCCGTGAGGTAGTTGATGCGGTCGGTGAGAAGCGCCACCTGCACGTCTGTGTTGCCTGTGTCCTTCTCGTCCTTGCCGAACGCCTTAGTAAGCTCCGCCTTCTTCTCTTTCGTCAATGCCATTACAACGTCTCCTCTTAAAGTATTTTTTTGTTTCGTTAATGTACAACGCACGAACCAAGATTTTTCTCAAAATCCTAAGGTCAAAACAATTCGGAATCTGTACTTTTATCCTTATTAATTCAGAAAATCTTTTAATTTTTTTATTTTGTCAATGTCTACCGCTATCTGCGCCTTCAAAGCATCCTCGCTTGGAAACGCGATGTCGAGACGTATGTACTCGTACAACCACAGATTCACGCTATCGCCCACTGCCGGCTCGGTAACGCCGCTTCTATCAAAGTCGAGCGCGTGAAACTCAAAGTGCGCCTCCCTGCCATCGTAGGTCGGGCAGTCGCCGAAATACAGGGCGCCGAACAGCCTTTTTTTGTCAGTATCGATACCCCCGGTATTAATAACGGTACCTGTTTCAAGCGCCGCCGCGTACACTCCGGCCGGAGGCAAAACTTTGCCCTCTTCGGGCATCTTAAAGTTCAGCGTCGGGCAACCCAACCGCTTCGTAGCCACCTGCAGACCCCTCACGCGCCGCGCCGCTATCAGGTACGGGCGTCCGAGCATCTCCCGCGCCTCCGGCAATCGCCCATCCCCCACCAAGCCGCGTATCCGCGTGGACGATATCATCGCCCCCCCGCACATCTCCGAGGACTCGCTAAAAATATTAATATGGTATTTGCCGCAAACAAAGTGTAAATTTTTCTTTCCGCCCTCCCTATCGCGCCCGACGTGATGCCCTTCGCCCATGACCCAAGCCGCCGCCCGCAGCCTGCCGACGAGAACCTTTTCGATGAACTCGTCCTGCCCCATCTCCCGGAATTTTTCGTCAAAACGCGCCAAAAACAGGTAATCCACCCCCATCCCGGCCATCAAAGCGGCCCTCTCCGGTATGGTCGTCAGAAGCATCGTCGATAGCTCCGGATAGACCACCGTGCGCGTGTGCGGTTCAAAGGCCACCGCCGCCACCGCCGCGCCCGACTCACGAGCGAGGCCGACAGCCCGTGCAATCAGTCGAGCGTGGCCGCGGTGCACACCGTCAAAGTTGCCGACCGTCACCACTGTCTTTTGTGCCGGCGGCAACGGACTATCATTTTCATTTATGATTTTCATGTGCCCACACCGGTATTTTCATCCCGTAAAATCCGTAAACCCTAATAAGGCAACCCCGCAATGCGACAAATGTATACATTCGGCAAACAACATTTTTACAGACACCGCTATACCTTATGGTAACCTCTAAAAATCTGGATTGGCTTTGCCGAGATACACACGTTGCTTCGGCGCTTTGCGCCTCGCAACTTGTTTATCTAGCCGCAAGGCAATGACGGTCATTGCAAGCGTTGCGAAGCAATCCAGAACGATGTACCTTTTTTAGAGATGCCCTTATACCTTATATAAATACCTTATCAGGATGATAAAGAGCCCCATCCGCCCTTTTCAATACCGCCGCCAAAGTCCCCGTCGCGTCAAAGGCTACCAATACATCACCTCCCGACTCCGTCAACGGGTGAGCGAAATCGAACCCGTCAATTACTATCCCCCTGCCCATTGACACGTTAACCTTTTGTTCATCGGAGATAACTGTAATTTTATCCTGAGCAAAAGCGTCCGACGCATTAATAAAATAATTTTTGGCGTTTGAAATGTCACCGAAATCTACCGCGTTCGACAAATCAAAGCGCCCCGCCCTCGTCCGCCTCAGCCTGCTTATATGACCCTCCGCCTCCACATTTGCCGCCTTGGTGATATCCACGGCCAGCGTCCTGACGTATGTCCCGCCCGAACAACTGACTGCGAAATCCGCACACCGGCCATCAACATCGTACCCGCGCATCTCCAAAGAATATACGCGGACGGTTCGCGGCTTGATGTCCACGGGTACCCCCTCACGCGCCATCCTGTAAGCGGGCACCCCGCCTGTCTTCACCGCCGAATACTGCGGCGGCACCTGCTCTGTCTCCCCGGAAAAACCTTTCATCGCCTCAATCAACCGCCCCCGCGTCGGAATAACGCCGCTTCGCGCCGTAACCCTGCCCGCCGCGTCAAAGGTATCGGTGGAGGCGCCGAACGCCACCGTAAACTCATACTCCTTGGGCTCAAGCGACAGGTATTCAAGAAGCCGCGTGCACCGCCCAAGCGCAACCACAAGAAGCCCCGACGCCATAGGGTCAAGCGTCCCGGCATGGCCGCCTTTGGAAACGCCCAACGCCTTACAGACCGCCCGAACCGCCGAGAACGACGACGGGCCAACGGGCTTGTCCACACAGATGAATCCGTCCAAATTCATAATTAGTCACAGTACAATTGATAATTCAAACGTATGATAAATGTATACCGCCTACTACCTCCCTGGATTGCTTCGGCGCTTCGCGCCTCGCAATGACCGTCATTGCGAGCGAAGCGAAGCAATCCAGAGCGATACTATATAATCAACCCCTCACTACGATAACGCTTTCTCCAGTATATCAAGCATCTCCGCCATAGCCTCCCCGTAAGGCTTCTTTATCGTGCACCCCGCCGCGCAGCTGTGCCCGCCTCCTCCTGATATACCCTTGGCCAACTTCCCCACATCCACAGCCCCCTTCGACCGCAGGCTGAAGTGCGTCTCTTCCGGCGAGTGCTTCGTCATCACACCTACCTCCACCCCAAGCGCCGTCACCGTGTTGTCGGCCATCCCCTCCGAATCGCTGTACTTCGCCCCCACCTCATCCAAAATCGAGTGCGGCATATCCAAACTGCACACCCGTCCCCCCAAGTGAAATTTAAGAGTCGACCATATCCGCGCCTGAAGCGCCAACGCCTGCGGCGTGTGGCACGAGAAAACCCGCTCGTAAACGTCCGCGCAATCCACCCCCAACTCCGCCAGCTCCGCGCAGACGCGCAACACCCGCCCGCAAGTGTTGGAAAAGCGAAAGCCACCCGTATCCGTCATCACCGCGGTATAGAGAGCGACAGCCACGTGCGCCGGCACTACAACCCCGCAATGCTTGAAAAACGAAAAGATAACCTCTCCCGTCGCCGCCGCCGACGCGTCGACAAAATTCAACGCGCCGAAGTTCGCGTTGTCACGGTGATGGTCGATATTCACTATCATCCCCAAAGACACCTCGCCGCAATCCCAACCCACCCGCGTTATGTTAGAACAATCCAATATCACCAACACGTCAAAAACAGCTCCGGGATTAGGCTTGTTTTGGGTGATGAGGACGGAATCTTTTAAAAAAGAGAGTTTCTGCGGGAGAGGGTCGGCGCAGTAACAGTCAACTCGTTTCCCAAGACTTTTGAGATACCAAATAAACGCAAGCTGCGACCCCACATTGTCGCCGTCGGGGCTAAGGTGGCTGGAGATTAAAAATGTATGATTTTTTGCTATCGCGTCGGAGAGCGGGGTCCAATCCATATATCGTTGTTCCTTTTTATCCTTTATTAACGAGCCAGATCATCCTGAATATCCTTAAACAACTCATTGATACGCTGACCGTGCTCTATTGACGTGTCCAGCTTGAAAATCAACTGCGGGAAATTTTTTATCACCATCCGCGAAGCCACCGCCCGCTTTATAAACGGCGTAGCCCTGTTAAGCGCGTCTATGACACTCTCTTTTTCCTCCATGTCGCCGTCCATCACGCTGACATATACCGTAGCGTTCCTGACATCCTTAGACAGCTTCACCTCCGTGACGGTAACAATACCGGGAATGCCGGGGTCGCGGACATCCTGAGCAATCACCGTCCCTATCTCCCTGTGCAACAATTCGCTTAAACGCTCAATATGCCATTTAGGTGTCGCCATTGTTGCTCCTGTAAGTAGTGTTTTTGGGGGATTGCTTCGTCGCTTCGCTCCTCGCAATGACCGTCATTGCGAGCGAAGCGACGCAATCCAAATAGCTTTTGTTACACTTCCCCGCGATGTCAACACATCCGTAATCTTTTAATCCTATAACCCTTTTTAAATCCTATAAATCCCGGTCTCAATTCTTTGTCAACTTCCGGGCAATCTCGACTTCCTCAAACGTTACTATCCTGTCGCCCTCCTGGAAGTCCGAGAATCTGTCTAACATTATGCCGCACTCGTAGCCGGTTTGCACTTCCCGCACGTCGTCTTGCAGGCGTTTCAGGCTTGATATTTTTGACTCTATCAACTCGACGTCATTTCTGATTACACGCGCCTTGGAGTTTCTGTTCAGTGTGCCGCTCTCCACTATGCAACCGGCTATCGTGCCTATCTTTGAGACTTTGAAGAGCTTGCGCACCACCGCCTCCGCCAAGACGTTCTCCCTGATCTCCGGCTTGAGCATACCCTCCATGGCGTTGTGCACGGCGTCCACCGCCTCGTAGATGATGCGGTACGTCCTGATCTCCACACCCTCGCGCTTCGCCATATCCCTTATCTTAGTGTTCGGGCTTAAATGGAAACCGATGATAAGCGCGTTCGACGCCACTCCCAACATGATGTCCGTCTCTTTCACCGCGCCCACGCTCTTGTGAATCACCCGCACCTTTATCTCCGGCGTGCTCAACTTCTCAAGCGACGTGGCCAGCGCCTCCACGGAACCGTCCACGTCGCCCTTGATTATCAGGTTGAGGTTCTGGACGCTGCCCGCCTGTATCTGCTCGTAGAGATTGTCGAGCGAAACGGCGTTAATCCTGCGCATCTCCCGCTCCCGCTGCGCCAAGCGGCGCCGGGCGCTTATCTCCCTCGCCTCTTTCTCATCGTCAAGCACCCGGAAAGAATCGCCGGCCTGCGGCGTTCCGGAAAGCCCGATTATCAATACCGGCTGACTCGGACCGGCGTTCTCCACTATGGAACCGCGCTCGTTGTGCAATTCCCGCACCCGCCCGCTGTGGATGCCGGTAACAAAGGCGTTCCCCTTCGTGAGCGTTCCGCGCTGTATCAATACCGTGGCTATAGGCCCCTTACCCTTATCCAACTCCGCCTCTATCACCACGCCGTGCGCCCGACCCTCAGGTGTCGCTTTCAACTCCAATATCTCCGTCTCCAGGGCAAGCACCTCCAACAACTTGTCGATGCCCTGACCGGTCTTCGCCGAGATTTCAACGCAGGAGGTCTGCCCGCCGTACTCTTCCACCAATACGTTGTAACCCGCCAGCTCGCCCTTGATTTTCTCCGGGTTAGCCGTGGGCAGGTCTATCTTGTTGATGGCCACCACAAGCGGCACACCGGCAGCCCTCGCATGGTCTATAGCCTCCCGCGTCTGCGGCATCACCGCGGAGTCGGCGGCCACGACCAACACTATGACGTCCGTAATCTGCGAACCGCGGGCGCGCATAGCGGTAAAAGCCTCGTGGCCCGGAGTATCTAAGAACGTTACCGGACCGTGCGACGTTTGAACCTCATACGCCGCAATGTGCTGCGTAATCCCGCCCGACTCCCCGGCAATCACGTTTGTTTTCCTTATATAGTCAAGCAACGACGTCTTTCCGTGGTCGACGTGCCCCATCACCGTCACCACCGGCGCCCGAGGCAACATCGCCCCCGACGCTTCGTCCGCTTCCGCGCCTATCTCATCGCTCGGAACGTACTCCTCCATGAGACTCGCGGCGTAACCGAACTCATCAACCACAAGCTCTATTGTCTCAAAGTCAAGCCGCTGGTTTATGGTAACGAACATACCCAGCTCCAAACATTTCGTTATCACGTCGTTGGGAGTAACGTTCATCATGTTGGCAAGCTCGTTGGGCGTCACAAACTCCGCCACCTGCAGAACTTTCTTTGACTTGTCCTCCTCGACCCCGATACCGCCCTCCTTCTTGTACTTCTTCCTGCCTATGCCGGAACCTATCCGGGCCAGCGTCTTCTTCACGTTGGCCTTGAATTCGATTTCATTTATCTCCGTACGCTCGTTTCTATGCTTGCCGCCTTTCTTTTTGCCGCGTTCGCCGCTCTTGCCGGACGCGGTCTTCTTACCCTCCGCGTCGGGCGGCTTGGGCGACGCGCCCCAAGCGGACGCTCCCGAATCGCCGCCTCCATGACCACCGCCGCCGCGACCGGCATGACTGCCGTGTCCGCCGTGCCCGCCCCGGCCACCCGGCCCGCCGCCGGAGCCGCCATGACCGCCGCGGCCGCCTTCCCCGTGACCGCTCCCACCGCGACCGCCGCCCTCCGCGTGGCCGCCGCCAGCGTGACCGCCGCCCGCGTGGCCGCCATGACCCGACCCGGAGTGAGAGGACGAACCCGATACCCCACCCTTAGCCCACGACTCCTTCTGGTGGTACTTGCGCAGGGAATTCTTAGACTTTTGCTGTTGCTGCTGCCCTTGCTGACTCTGCGCCGCGCCGCCGCCCCCACGGGGCTGCTCGGAACCGCGCTTCGTCGCCGCTGCCGCATCGGCGGGGGGCGTCGCGACCGTTTCAACAACGGGCGGCGGCACCTCCAACTCCTCGCTTGCCCTGCTCAGTATCTGTTTCTTACGCTCATACTCCTTCTTAATGTCCGCACGCTCCTGCTCAAATTTCTCCTTTATCTGCGTACGCAACTCTTCGTCCACCGTGCTCATGTGGCTCTTTACGATAATACCCATACTCCGCAGCATCTGTACCAATGCCGCACCGGAAACATTGAACTCTTTGGCGAGATCGTGGACTTTCTTTTTGGCCATTCTTTTTCTTTCTTTTTCTTAAAAATCAACACATTGCTCGAACCGATATTCTCTCGGTATTTTCAGGATTACCGAAATCAAAAGCATCTGTGTTTTTAACCTTGTTAATCCTGTAAAAATCACGGTTCAGACAATTCTTCAACATCAATCACTACCCGTACTCTCAATCGCCACAGCTGAATCCACACCGGTTTCCGACAGCACCTCTACCGCTTTGTTTATGATTTTGTCCTGAATGGATTCATCATCTTCCGCGACATTCCCGTCTACCGCTGCCTCCGCGCCCGCCGATTCCGCATCATCGTCGGAGATATCTTCCGCCGTATTATTCACATCAACGACCGGTTCCGTTTCTTTCTTCTCCGGTACCTCGCTGAGTACCTCCGCGCGCTGCTCCTCGCTCAGGTTTGAGAACTCTTCGTCGCCGAAAACGTCTATCTCCCTGCCCAGCATCTTGGAGGCGAGGCGGATGTTTTGGCCTTCGTGACCTATCGCCATCGCCAAACCGTCCTCCGCTATCACAACCACCATCTTGTGCTCCCCGACCGGCATAACGCGCTTCACCTCGGCCGGCGCGAAGACGCGGCGCACCAGGAGCGAAAGCTCGTCCGTCCAATTTATAATGTCGATACGCTCGTTTGACAACTCCCTAACGATATTCTGAACACGGTTGCCGCGCATACCGACGCACGCGCCCACGGGGTCGACGCGGTTGTCCGTCGTCGTCACCGCAATCTTCGAGCGGCGCCCCGGGTCGCGCACCACTTTTACTATCTTGACCGTCTTGTCAAAAATCTCCGGCACCTCATTCTCAAAGAGCCGCGCCAAAAACTCCGGACACGTCCGCGACACTATCACCTGCGGACCCTTGATGTTGTTCCGCACATCTATCACGCACGCCCTTATATTCTGCCCCTGCGAGTAGTGCTCCTTGCGAATCTGCTCGCGGTAGGGCAACAGCGCCTCGGTACGCTCAAGGTCAACCAAAATGTTCCCCCGCTCCACCTGCTGCACCTTACCGGTCACTATCTCCCCGATACGCTCACTGTAGTCGGTGAACACCTTCTCACGCTCCGCCTCACGCACCCGCTGCACTATCACCTGCTTCGCCGTCTGAACCGCCATCCTCCCGAAATGGGCGATGTCGAGCGACTGCTCAAGTTCCTCCCCAACGGCAATGTCGTCCTCAATCTCCCTCGCGTCCGCAAGCGAAATCTGATGCTCCGGGTCCTCCACGACCTCAACCACCGTCTGGCGCGTGTAGACCTCTATCATCCCCTTCTCGCGGTCTACCTTAGCCTCCACGAACACCGGCGTCCCCAAAAACTTCTTCGCCGCGGTGGCAAGCGCGTCCCGCAACGTTTCGAGAACCATCTCCATGCCGATGCTCTTCTCTTTCGTAACCGCCCTAAGCGACTCAACTATCTCAGCCGTCTTGAGCGCCTCCTTATTCGTCTTCTTCTTCATTGATAAAACCTTTCACTGTGTTACCCGAACCGCAACTCCTCCCTGCCGCTGACGATGTCGGCAAGAGGCACGCGTATCGATTCGGTACCTGTATCAATAGTAATTGCCCCATCCTCACAACCCGCAATAACGCCGCGAACAGTACGCTTCCCACCCACCGCGACGCTCAAATTCAATACGGCTTCCCTGCCGACAATCCGGACAAAATCCCGCTCCGCCTTGAGCAACCTGTCGGCCCCGGGCGACGACACCTCAAGCGTGTACGACCGCCCGTCAAAAAAATCCCGCTCATCCAGCGCCGCCCCCACCGCCGAACTGACCCGCTCACAGTCGGCAACGGTAACCCCCCCGGCCCTGTCTATGGTGACACGCAACACAGACCGCAACCCGGAACCGAAAAAACGCACGTCAAACAACTCAACGCCTTGACCGGCGACCGCCGCCTCAATAAACGGCCTGACACTATCCAACGGCGACGCCATCCCAAACGACCCTCCCAAATAAATAGCAAAAACGGGCGACGTGTGCCCGTTGCCCGCGTAATCCAAAACGATACGAAAAGGCGGTAATCATTATAATATAAGTTATGGGTAACGCTTAGGGCAAGAGATAATGAATTTTTATTTTATAAATGTCCCGCACCACCACTCGTTTTCCATCAACGTCGATGACAACTTGAACCCGAATCTTTCAGCGGCTTTAACGGCCTCTCCCGATTCATCCGCCAATATGCCAGACCAAATCAGTATAGAACAGCTTTGAGTGATTTTGATAATTTGCCCTAATAACGGGGCGGATTCTGTGAGCAGCATATTCATTATCACCACATCAAAACATCTACCGTTATTGATACAAATCGCGTCTAACGTTCCGATGACGAACGCGACACGCCCGCCCGCCCGCGGCGGATTGTCCGTCAGGTTCTCCGCTAAGTTTTCACGGCAATCCGCATCAATCTCCACCCCGACGACCCTGCTCGCGCCCAAATAATCCGCAACGAAACAGAGTACCCCCGAACCCGTGCCTATGTCTATAACGGAGTTGCCGGCTACCGCTCCCCCGCCCTCTATCAACGCCTTGGCCGCCAACCGCGTGGTCTCGTGGTGCCCCGTCCCAAACGCCATTTTGGGCTCAATCCTGATCCACGCCTCGCGCCCCTCCTCAGGCGGTTCAAGCCACGACGGCGACACCCACACCCCCGCCGCGACCTGCGCCGGCTCCATGGACTCACGCCACTTCGCGTTCCAATCCTGCCTGTCGTCAATGTACTCAGGCGCCGGAGCATCAATAGACAGCATCTCCGCAAACGACGCGGCGGCGGAGACGGCCTGCTCCTCACGCTCAAAATAAAAGGTCAACCCCACGCGCCCGCCGTGCGACTCCTCCTCGACGCAACCGCCCATCCCGCAGCCGTAACCGATGGCCGAGGCGATTTCAAACTGTTGCTCGTTTACGTCACACGTCAGCGTGTACATACCGTATCCGTTGATAGCGTATTATGTATTTTTATTGGTTCACGGAAAAAACCGCGTTTTTGTATATTGATAACGCCCGGATTGCTTCGCCGCTCTCGCAATGACGGACTTAACCCAACGTTTTAACGTATCAACCACCAAACAATCGTTTCCGTAGGGGCGACCGTCCTCGGTCGCCCTGCCGTTCCCCGCCTGTCCTACAACGGGCGAACACAGTTCGCCCCTACAACGTCAACACCAATGCCGTTATTAATCCAACGTTTACGTCATATCACCGACTTTGACCTCTTGATGGCGCAGAACTCCCCGCACATACTGCAAAGCGCCCCATCCGCCGGCGGCAACGAATCCCTGTACTGCCGTGCTTTCTCCGGGTCCACGCACAGCGATATCATCCTGTCCCAGTCGAGCGCGATTTTTGCCCTCGATATTTCGTGGTCGAGCTCTATCGCCCCCGGCAACCCACGCGCCACGTCCGCCGCGTGGCCGGCTATGCGGGAGGCTATCACGCCCTCTTTAACATCCTCTACCGACGGCAGCCGCAAGTGCTCCGCCGGCGTGACGTAGCAGAGGAAGTCGGCGCCGGCCATCCCCGCCACCGCGCCGCCTATCGCCGCCGTGATATGGTCGTAACCAGGGGAGATGTCGGTAACTAACGGGCCTAATACGTAAAACGGAGCGTCGCCGCAGAGCGTCTTCTGTATCTGCATATTCGCCGCCACCTGGTGCAACGGAACGTGCCCCGGCCCCTCCACGAAAACGCCTACGCCGCGAGCCCGCGCCCGCTTCACCAGCTCTCCCAGAATGACCAGTTCCTCTATCTGCGCCCTGTCGGTGGCGTCATAAAGCGCGCCCGGTCTAAACCCGTCGCCGAGGCTCATGGCCACGTCGTACTCGGCGCAGAGGTCGAGCAACCTGTCGTACTGCTCGTAGAGCGGGCTCTCCTTGCCGTTGTGGTGTATCCATTCCATAATAATGGTGCCGCCGCGGCTTGTGGCGCCGGCCAACCGTCCGGCCTCCTTGAAACGCTCAACCGACCGCATAGTTACTCCGCAGTGTATCGTCAAAAAGTCCACCCCTTGACGGCAATGAGCCTCTATTACCGCGAACATATCGTCGGCGGTCAGGTCGAGCACCGACTTTTTACTGTCCCGCGCCCGCACCGCCATCTCGTAGAGCGGAACGGTGCCGACGGCAACGGGGCAACGCTCTATGAGCGCGGCGCGGATACCCGGCAGGTCGCCGGCGGTGGACAAATCCATTATCGCGTCCGCCCCGTGCCTCACCGCGGCGTTCATCTTCTCAATCTCCTCGCCGATGTCACTCTTAGAGGAGGAGGTGCCGATATTAGCGTTGACCTTAATGCGCGTGCCGCGCCCTATGGTCAGCGGGTTGACGCTCCGCAATTTGTTCCTGACGACGACGATAGAACCGTCGGCCACGCCGCGGCAAATCCGCTCCGGCGTAAGGCGTTCCAGGTCGGCGGCGAGCTTCATCTCGTCGGTTATTACGCCGGCTTTGGCTTGGTCGACGCGGGTTTTGGCTGTCATAAATACTGTTTTCCCGATTAATTGTTGATGGCGTTTAATTTATATCATGAATGGACACGATATATAGATAAATATAATATTTGCTTAGTGACTCCGTGCCCAAAACAGTGTCACAATTATAATGCTCCGGTCACTGCCGGACTTCGGGCGGCAATATACCCAAGCAAAAAAACGAATAGTAAATTTTTAAAAAAGTTCTTGCGTTTAACCCCGCCCATAATCTATCTTTGTAAGATTATCCAGTCCATTTTTTGTTTTTGCCCGGAGGGTCTTTAATGAGCAAAGGTCTTACCCAAAAGCAGTTGGAGTACTTCAAGGACAAGCTTCTTGCCGAAAAACAGAAGGTTTTGGAGGAGATGGGTGAACTCCAGCAGGACAACCTCAAGCAGTCCATATCGGACGCTGCCGGGGAGAACTCGCGGTACAGCTATCACCTCGGCGATGTGGCTTCGCTCTCCTACGGGCGCGAATTTTCAATGGGGCTTGCCGAAAGACAGCAGAAGTACCTTGAGCAGATAGACGCCGCGCTCGCCCGGATAGAGGACGGTACCTACGGTATCTGCAAGGTGACCGGAGAGACGATAGACATTGAGCGCCTCGAGGAAGTGCTTGTCGCCAAATACTCCGTGAAGGGGAAAGAGATTCTGGAGCGGCAGAAACGTAAGGAAGGTGTGTGACCCGTCCGTCCCCGCTCGCTGTTTTGTGGGGATTTGACAGACATTTATGGATTGGGGCGCGATGTCCGGAATGCTAAGGTTCTGCGCAATTCTTATCCTTCTGTCGGCGGTTGCCGCCCCGCTCTTGGCGGACGGGGCAAAGCGCTTTCGGATTGGCGCGGTGACTGTGGAGGGTCTGCCGGACGAACCGCCCGTTCCCGACGCCGTTCTGTTGTCGTTCCCGCTGTATTACGACTCCCGCGCCGTTGGACGGGCGGTTTATGCCATATCTAAGATACTTTCCGACGGCGGCTATCCGTACAATCGCATTTGGGAGACTGTAACCGTAATGCGCGGCGGCATGGAGGACGTTCTCGAAACCGGCGCGGCGGTAGACAGTGTTATTTCCATCGCGATATATATCAGGGTTGACCCCGGCGAGCGCGTCTGCATGGGCCAGCCGCTTATCGTAGCCCGCAACGGACGGTCAGGCATCTACTACCGCGATGTGGCTTTCACACCCGGAATGCCGTATAACTCCGGCGCCGTCGACGGGACGGTCAGGCGCCTGTCGTCGCGCCCCTACGTGAAGAGCGCCACAGCCGCCTCCCCTGTGATTATTGAAGACGCGCCGAAGTGCCGCGACTCTATGGGCACGGCGGTCGCCGCAATATCCGTGACCGAGAGGCGCGGTATGGAGGCCGAAGGAGCGCTCGGCTACGAGTCGGAACGCGGCGGAAGCGCGGGTGGGTTATCAGGGCGGCTCAGCCTCTCGTTTGTCAATATGCTGCGCCGCGGCGAGTCAATCGACCTCTCCTACGCGGGGACACAGACCGCCCAGCGCTTAAAATCTACCGCAGCGTACCCGTGGGCGTTCGGCCTGCCGTTCGAACTCGGCGGGTCGCTCGGAGCGGAGATTGAGGACGGCGGGTACGGCTACCTCGGCGGCGACATAAGCGCAAGCGTGGACATCGGCGTACGCCTGCGCTGCGGCGTGTCGCTCGCGGCCTCCGAGACGGTTCCGCCGGACAGCGCCGGCAACCCGTACACATTCTACGGCGCGGACGTTTTTTTGGAACTCAAACGCGCACAGTGGAAACGCGGGGCCTCCGTTCCCGAATTCTCGGTGAGAACCGGCAGCGGCGCCGCGAGGCGGGAGAAGTCGTACGCCCGCAACAAGGCGGAAGCGGCGGCAGGCATACACTATCCGGTATCCCAAAACTACGCCGCCGCCGGACGCGTCTGCGCCAAGTCGCTGTTCACCGAAGAGGAGTACCTGCCCCCAGCGGAGTTGTACAGAACCGGAGGTCACGGGTCGCTACGAGGCTACTCCGAGGACGAGTACGCTTTCCGTTCGGTAGCTTTTTCGCAGATAGAACTACTTTACTATTTTGACCGCGCCGGTTCGGTATACATCTTTACGGACGGCGGCGTAGGGTTCAACGAGCCGAATCGCCTGTCAATGGCCGACGCGGAAAAAATGTTAGGCTACGGGGTAGGGCTACGATTCCCGTCACGCCTTGGCGCGGTGTCGCTGGAGTGGGCGAGAAATATGAGCGACGGGAAGAGTTTGGGGCGTGTGCATATAGGTATCAGGACAGGATTTGACGATTGAATTTTTTAGTCCTTATATTGGGGGCGTTGCGCGCAACGCCCCTGCAACAGTGCCCCGCCTCAATCGTCCCTCACGCACCTCACCGATGCCACGGGAGTCTTGGTGAACGTTTCCACGGCCGTTTTTACTTAATTATCGCCGCCCTCACTCCCGGATTTTACGGGAATGTCAACTATGTAACCGTCAACATCATTCAACGCGGCGAGCTTTCGCAGCAGTACCGGCCCGTTTATTGATACGTCGCCCCATTTCTCCTTAAACTTGCAGCGGGGCGTACACATCTCGCAATATTCTTCATCGACCACGCTGACGCAGGTTTTCACCAGCTTCTTTTTTGTTGATAGGTTGACGCTTGTTTCCTCTCTCGACTCCTTGTTCCCGTCCATTATCACGTCATAGCCGACTAGTTCAAACTCGGAGTTTTTATAACGAAACGTGAGTTTTTTCTCCTTTTCCGTAAAGCGGCCGTAATGGCTGAAGTTAATGTACAGGTTACCCTTTTTTATTTCGCACGAGAACTCGCTCGAAGCGCAGGTCTCGCAGTCGGAGACATTCGGGCCGAGGAATTTGCGGTTTTCCGCCGCAAACCGGTAGCCGCCGCCGTCATTGAAGAAAATCATGACGCCGTAAGCGTTGACGTCCCGTGGCCCGTAGTCTTCCCTCGCAGTAACGACATTATCCTTGTCGGTTCCCTTGACCATAAGAACGAGGTCGTCCGCGCCGTCCCCGTTCAAATCGCCGCGCGCTTCCATTTCGATGCTATAGCCCGCTGGAACAAGTTTGCTTATGTTTTCCCCCGCGGCAATGCTCTCCGGCGCCGCCGGCGCTATTGCCGCCGCTTCCTTTTCGCCGGAGGCGGGTTCCGCTTTGGGGGGCGGGGTTTTCGTTCCGCCAAGATAGGTGAAGCGTCTGATTGTCGGAGGCATCTCTTCGAAGTCAATACCGGACATTTTTTCCGTTTGTTTAGTCGGAAATCCGTCTCCGTCATATTCATATTCGTATTGAACTCTTGCCGAGTGTGCTTCATCCATTCCGTCTCCGTCCGGCACTCTCTTTTCAAGAACATTGTTTTTACTTAAATGCTTAAAAAGCCATTTAGGAGTGCCGGAGTTGGAAAAGGGAGATTTCTTATTGTCGTAACCTTTATAATAAGTGGTTGTTACACAACATTGTCCTTCAATCAGGTTGCCGTCCTGATATCGATAGGCGCAACCACACTCCCAGTTCTCATCAAAAATCCCGTCAATAGTTCCGTCTTTGTTTACGGTTAATGTGGTTGAACCTTCCGTTACGGTATCTCCGTTTATAACGTATTTTTTTACGTCTTCGCCGTTATTTTCTTTGACCGTAACCAAATTATCGGTGTAAGTAACCGTTGTGGTAGAGGAAAGTTTTCCCTCACTGTACTCATACCTCTTGACAATACGGTTTTGCCCGTCGTACTCAAACTTCGTAAGTACGTTGCCGCTATCATCCGTGATGCTTTCAAGCAACTTTACGTCGCCGCCGCTGCCCTTGCCGCCGCAAGAGATAAACGCCGCCGAGAATATCAGGGCGGCGACAGTCAAACAGTTTAACACCACCGCAGCAAACCGCGGCGCCGACTTTTGGAAATTGAACAGATTCATGGTACATTCCCTTCTGTTAAGTAAATGTTAGTGTTGTATCATACATCAAACGATTAAATATTGCGTCTGCCTCTGGATTGCTTCGGCGCTACGCGCCTAACAACGGCGGAATGCGGTTGGCTTCGCCTGCCGCACCCCGCTTCAGTCCCCAACACAACG
>JAITCM010000139.1 GCA_031283085.1 Chitinispirillales bacterium
CCATCCGAACGCGCTTGGCGTTCGGATGCGTCAGTATTGCCTTGAAGATATGGTCGTTGGACGGCGGCAGTATGTCGGCGTCGAGCGGAATCCTGGACATTGGCGCGAACTTCCCCCCTATACAACACAATATAATAAATGGGCGGGCGGCTCAACAAGCAAAAAGGGTAAACAGGGATTAATATTAGAGGACTAAAAATAAAGGGTGCGCGGATGGATGTGGCGACTTTGTGGCGATTCCGGCTCATTTTTTTCTCGAAACCCACACCAGAAACGGCCCTCCCAGTAGCGCCGTTATCACGCCCACCGGTATCTCCGCTGGGGCGATGACCGTTCTTGCGAAGGTATCGCATATCGACAGGAATACGCCGCCCGCCATCAGGCAGGCGGGCAGCAATATTCTGTGCGACGCCCCAAACACGCCGCGGCAGAGGTGCGGTATCATCATCCCCACGAAACACACAGGGCCGCAAACGGAGACTATGCCGCCCACCGTTATCGACGCGGCGCAGAGCAGCAGGCCGCGGGAGAGGCGGACGCGCACCCCGCGCGTTTGGGCGATGTCCTCGCCGGTCAGGAAGTGGTCAAGCGCCGTAACATTCGCCGCCGTCAGTATCAACCCGGCCGCGGCGAACGGCAGCATCGTCAGCAGCGGCCTGTATCCGAAAACGTCCACGCCGCCCATAAGCCAGCGGACGATGTGGAAGCTCTCGCGCGTATCGCTCATGTATTGCAAAAACATGAGCAGGCTGGAGAAGAAGAAGCTGACCGCTATTCCGGCCAGGAGTATCGTGTGTGGAGACGGCGCGGCGCGGTCTGTCGGCCGGTTTGCGGCGCCGGAAAAGGCGAGCACGAGCGCAAAGGATAAAAACGCCCCGCAGAGGGCGCCGATCGCGGTGGCCGGAACGCCCAGGAGCGCCGTGCCGGCCGCGCCGGAGAGTATGACCGCCGCCGCGCCGAAGGAGGCGCCGCTCGCGACGCCGAGAGTGTACGGGTCGGCCATCGGATTGCGAAACAGGCCCTGGAAGACAAGTCCGCAGACGGCAAGGCCGCCGCCCGCTAAAAACGCGGTCAGGACACGGGGGAGGCGGATGGCTATGAAGATGTCGCGGTGGAACGAATCCGTTAAGATTCGGCCGACGCTCATCAGTTCCATACCGATGAACGGGAGTATGGCTATGGCTGTTATCGACAGGGCGATAAGCGTTAATATCCATACGAATCTTTTTTGCGGTATAAACAGCATAGTCACAATCCACACGTTTGATTATCGATACCGATTCATTTACTCGGCCGTCTCATAAAAACAGACGTTCTTACCGCCGTCAATCCCGCGAAATTTTATTGAAAATATCTTCTCCAGGTTATCAACGGCATTAACGCAAAATTCATCTTTCGTCCCGTTAAAAAATACTTTGCCGTTGATAACGGCAAGAATATTTTTATGGGTTGACAGCGCGAAGTTTACATCGTGCGTTACCGTGACTACCGCCGTTCCGCGCTCTTTGTGCACGCGTTCTATCACTTGCCGTATATTCTCCTTATGGAACGGGTCAAGGTGCGTCGTCGGCTCGTCCAACAATAAAAAAGGCGTGGACTGGGCTACCGCTCCGGCTATCAGGGCGGTTTGGAACTCTCCGCCGCTCAGCGTGTTCATGGAACGGTCGGCAAGGTGACAGGCGTCGGTGAGCGCCAACGCGTCGTCAACACACTTTTTATTATCGTCTGACAATCGTCCCATAAATCCCGTATTGTACGGGAACAGGGCCATACCGACATATTCCCGCACCGTAAACGGCGGCATCGTCCTGTTCGTTCCCTGCGGGACGTACGCGATTCTTTTGGCCGACTCTTTGGGCGGCATTTTTGTTATGTCGATTCCGTCAATCGACACATTGCCCCGTACCGGCGATAACAATCCGCAAAGACATTTTATAAGCGTGGACTTCCCCGCCCCGTTGCGGCCCACTACCGCCCATGTCTCGCCGGTATTAACGGTAAACGTAATATCCTCCACGACGCTTTTTCCGCCATACGAGAAGCATAATTTTTCAGCGCTGACGCAGGGCATTTTTGATGTCCTCCAAAATCAACGCAGCCCGCGGCCCCGGAATCGTCAGATAGTCGCCGGACAGGCAGTATATCCTGCCGGCCTTCACCGCCGGAACGGTTTTCAGCGACCTCCAGTCGCCGCAATTTTTTTGTTGCCGTTGATTATCGCCATATGACATTGAGATATCGATTATTACATTCGGCGCCAGCCTGATTACCGCTTCGGCGGTGATTGTGGGGTAGGCTTGATTGACCCCGCTCATTACATTTGTACCGCCGGCAACGCTTATCAGCCGGTCATAAAAAGAGGCGGTTCCGGCGACAAAACATTTTCCGATTGCGCCTGTACCTGTACCGTCCCGGCTTACGCACAATAATACTTTGGGTTTATCGCCGCGAATACGATTATCATTATCGACATCTTTTACCGGTTCCATCCGCTCACGCAAGTTCTCCACAATAGCCCTGCCCCTCTCCGCAACGGAACAGGCATCGGCGACCGACAGTATCGACTCAAGGATTTCGTCAACCGAATCGCTGCCCACCGTGACGTAGCGTATTGAGTATCTGTCAAAAAAGGCAATCATATCACGCTGTTCTTTTAGGATTACCGCCAAGTCCGGCTTCAACCTGACGACGGCCTCGTAGTTACGGTCGGCCTGCCCGCCGATTTTCTCCTTTTGCCCGGCCTCCGGCGGATACTTGCAAAACCGCGTTACGCCGCGGACCTTATCGCCCAGGCCGAGTTCGTATAAAATCTCTGTGGCGCTTGGGGCGAATGAGACTATGCGGGTTACGGGGGGCGGCGTTATCGGCGATGTAGCCGGCGTCTCGGAATTATTCTTACCGCATGACGCAAATAACGCCAATACAATCGATAAGAGACATATCGACCGCGCAGCGTTCATCGTATTCATCTGTATCGACATAATTCAGATTCCACCGTAATTTCCGAAGCGCCGTATATGTTACGCGGAGGCGTTTGAAAACAAGCGCCGCTTCATTTCGACTACGCTCAATGACCACGCGTCGCAACGCCGGCATAACACGTTACTGCCGTCTTCCGGGGGGTATGTATCTGTTCTGACCGGCATTCGGCTGATGCTGTCCCTGTAACGCGGCTTGCGTATGCGTTTTCGGCCCCGGACGCGCGGCGCGTTGTTTCAGTTTATTAATATCCACCTGGTCGGCGTAATCCTCCTCGTTATCCAGCGCGTAATGCGATTTGCGTTCTCCGCGTATGAACTCCTGCACGTAAGGATTACGCGACTGGCGTATTTCCCCCGGCGTGCCGTTGAAGATGATTTTGCCTTCGCGTATCATCGCTATTTTGTCGGCGATTTCGTAGGCGGAGCCGATGTCGTGAGTGATGATTATGGAGGTCATTTTCAGCTTGTCGCGCATTGAGAGGATTAGCTTGTTGATTTTGTCGGTCATAATGGGGTCGAGGGCGCTTGTGGGTTCGTCGTAGAGCATGATTTCCGGCTTCATAACGATTGCCCGCGCCAAACCCACGCGGCTGCGCATACCGCCGGAAAGCTCCGCGGGCATCTTGGTCTTGAACCGCTCCATCAAGCCCACCATCTCAAGCGATTCGCCTATCATTTTCTCTATTTCCTGCTCCGTATGCCTGGTGTGTTCGCGCAGCGGGAACGCCAGGTTCTCCCCCACGTCCATAGAATCAAAGAGCGCCGCGCCCTGAAAGAGGATGCCGAAGCGCTTACGCACCCTGTCGAAATCGGCGGGCTTGGTCGTGGGCGAGGAAATCACCTGGCCGTCGAGCGTTATCCGTCCGCCGTCTGGAAACAGGAGGCCGATGATGTGGCGGAAGAGCACGGTCTTGCCGCTGCCCGACTGGCCGATGATGCACAACACTTCGCCCTTGTCGACGCCGATGTTGATGTCGTCCAAGACAATCTGGTTGCCGAAATGTTTTTTCAGATGCTCAACCCTAAGCATAAGCGCCCCTCACATAACCATGACCGCGATGATAAAATCGAATATCAGTATCAGCACCGCCGACACGACCACCGCCTTAGTCGTCGCGTTGCCCACGCCCTCCGCGCCGCCTTTGGCCTCAAAGCCGAAGTAGGCGCCGGTTATGGCCACTATCGCGCCGAAAACCGCCGTCTTCCCCACGCCCACGTAGACGTCGTAGGCCTTGAAGAACAGCTTCATGCCCGACAGGTACGTGTGCATCGTCACGTCCACCGACACAGCCACCGTGAACGCGGCGCCGGAGAAAGCCATCAGTATCGCCCAAATCGTGAGCGCCGGCAACATCACGATACAGGCCACGAACTTGGGGACGATGAGATAACGCAACGGGTCCAGGCGCAGCACGTTCATAGCGTCTATCTGCTCGCTGCCCTTCATGGAGGCTATCTCCGCCGCTATGCCCGTCGCCACGCGCCCGGCAAACACCATACTCGTTATCACCGGGGCAAGCTCCGTCACAGTCGTTTTGCAGACGAGCGCCCCAAGATACCTGAACGGTATCATCCCCGACATTTGGTAGACGGCCTGCGTGACCGTGGCCGAGCCTAAAAATATCGCTATCATCGTGACGAGCGGAATGGACTCTATGCCTAAAGTATATATGTGATTCGTCGTAATGTCAAAGTTTTTTACTATTAGCGGGACCCTGACGGAGGTCTGAGCGACCAGGCCGGCGTAGTTTCGGGTACCCAAAATGAACGCGCGGCCCTTGTCCGCCCACATAATAGCGGCGCGGCCTGCGGCGGCTATGAGGCGCAGCGGCATCATGAGCGGATTGACGTCAGGCGCCGGCATCGTCAGGCTCTCTTCGAGGTATGCCGCTATCCGCCCGAGCCGACAAATTCTCAAATTTCGCGTACTTCTTGACAAACGCTACTTTTACGACTCCGGTAGGCCCGTTCCTCTGCTTGCCGATTATTATCTCCGCTTCCTCACCGTCGTCATTATTGCCGAGGCTGATATTGCCGTCGTTGCCGTCCATGTCTTTGTAATAATCTTCGCGGTGAATGAACAGAACGACATCCGCGTCCTGCTCTATGGCGCCGGAATCCCTCAAATCGGAAAGCTGCGGGCGGCGATGCTTTTCCCCGCGCTGCACGGTGGCGCGCGAGAGCTGGGAGAGGGCAAGCACCGGCAATTCCAATTCCTTGGCGATGCTTTTGAGCGAGCGGCTTATCTGCGCCGTGTCCTGCTGGACGTTTTCGGTTTTAACGCTGGGGGTCATGAGCTGGAGATAGTCCACAATGATAAGCCCAAGATTGTACTGCGATTTCAGGCGCCTCGCCTTGGACCTGAGTTCGAGCACGGAGAGGCCGGGCGTATCGTCTATATAAAGCGGCGACTGCGCGAGCGGGCCGGCGTGCATATTCAACTTAGGATACTCGTGCTTGGGAAGCGTGCCTCTGCGCAGGGAGTGCATATTCACCCGCGCCTCGGAACACAGCAGCCGCTGAACAATCTGGCTCTTGGACATCTCAAGCGAAAAGACCACCGTGGAATACCCGGCCCTCACGGCGGCGTGCTGCGCTATGGCAAGGCAAAACGCGGTCTTGCCCATCGACGGGCGCGCCCCCACAATCGCCAAATCGCCCTTATGAAACCCCGTCGTCATCTCGTCAAGCTCATCGAAACCGGAAGGGACGCCCACCACCCCGCCGCCGGCTTTATAACTCTCTATCTCCTTAAACGCCGCCGGCAAAAGCTGCCCGATAGACTCGACCTTATTCTTTATCCGCGACTCTGAAATGGCAAATATCTTCGCCTCCGCCGCGTCCAAAATCTCCTGCGCCTCGCTCTCGCTGGAGAAACAATCCGTGGTGATTTCCCCCGACGCGTGAATCAACTGCCTAAGCGTGGACTTCTCCTTAACTATCTGAGCGTAGTGCTGTATATTTCCGGCGGTGGCCACGTTCTCGGCCAGCTCGGTCAGGTACACCTCGGTACCTATATCCTCCATCCACTCCTTCTGACGCAGCTTCTCGGAGATGGTGATGAGGTCAACCGGCGTGCTTCTCTCGGAGAGTTCGCGCATACAGATAAATATTTTCGAGTGCGCCTCGGAGTAAAAATTATCATCCGACAGCGACTCAAGCGCAATATCCACGGCCGTGCCGTCAATCAGCATAGAGCCTAATATCGTACGCTCGGCGTCTAACGCCTGAGGCGGGACGCGGTCGGCGGAGTGCGCAGCCGGCGTCGGCTGCTTGCGGGGCCTGTACTCGCGTTTCTTCGGTTCCGATAAGAGCATTTTTATTATTTGCCGTATTGACGCGTTTATGATTTGATATTTTTATATACGGATTATCCGTATTAACTGTCCGTGCCATTTACGTATCGATACATCAATCACTATCCGTTTATGATACTCAAAACCCTCTCCATATCCCTCCAGGCGCCCCGCCTGAGCGACGTATCATTGACCATAAGCGGCAATCCGTACGTCGCCACAAGTGGCGCTCCCATGTATGAATGATTGCCCAGGCGCATCCGCTCAATGCCCCCTCTGTCATCCCCCAGGAGAACGCCGGCCGCCGACTCGCCGAATACGAGTATCGCCCTGGGTTCGATTATCGCTATCTGCCTGTCCAAAATCGACCTGCACACCTCCGCGCACCCACGGACGAACTCCGTGTCGGCGCTCTTGCACTTCTGCAGGTACGCCGCGAAGATGCCGCTCTTTCGGTCAACTTTCATCTTGCCCAGAATACTGTCTAACAGAACGCCGGCCTCGCCCTGAAAGGGCAGCCCCGCGCCGTCGTCGTCGGCGCTCGGCGCGTCGCCCAGCACGAAGAGCCGCCCGTCGGCGCTGCCGGCCCCAAAAACGACCTTCGCCCTGCTCGACGACATCGGGCACTTCTCGCACCCCATAACCTCGCGGTAAAGCCCCGCAAGCCTCTCCCGTCTTCCCGAATTTATTGGGGCGGGCGGACGAAGCGCCGCCGGCCTGCGCCGCTCCAGCATCCCCGCGTCGAGTTCGTCAACGGGCTTCATCTTGGCGGCCAGCTTAGATAACGCCGTCGTGCCGCCGACGGGCGGCTTTTCGCCCGCTTTCGCTTTGGGCGGATGGCTCCCGGCCACACCGCCGCCGTCGGCGGGAACTTTGTAAGAACGCAAGCGCCTGCCGCCCGCCAAAATCTCCCCCACCGCCGACAGATGGCCGAAAACAAGGCTGTCGACCCCGATATCACGCTGATACCTGAGCCAGCCCGCCAGCAACGAATATGCATTATCCGACATAAAGTTCAATCCGATTCGGGTGATAAATCAATATAATATTTGGGGGAAGCCCGTCGCGATATAAAAAATTGCGTTGATTGACAGAATTAATGTATATTGATTATTCAGTCGGGATGCGTTGATAAATCATTAACTCAAAATAATAACTTCGGTACGCGTATATGCCAGACACAAAACCGTCCGCCGCCCCCGCCGCCGGCAAGAAACCGGCCGCTATCAACGCTATATGGCTATATCTTATTGTCATCAGCATAATAACGGCCGCCTACACCGGCGCTATGGAGGCGGTCGGCAAGGCCTCTTTTAGCGCGGCGAAGGACGCCGTAACGCTCGCGCTCGGGCTAATCGGCGCCATGGCGCTGTGGCTCGGCATTATGAAGGTCGCCGAGGCCGCCGGGCTTATGAAGGCCATCACCAAGGCGATAAGGCCGCTTATGCACTGGCTCTTCCCGGAGGTGCCGCACGACCACCCCGCCATGAGCGCGATGATAATGAACATCTCCGCCAATATGCTCGGCCTCGGCAGCGCGGCCACCCCGATGGGGCTTAAAGCGATGGCGGAGCTCGACAGGCTCAACCCGGAAAAGGGGACGGCGACCGATGCGATGTGCCTCTTCCTGGCCATCAACACGTCGAGCGTCACGCTGCTCCCGCTGGGCGTGATAACCATCCGCGCCGCGAGCGGGGCGGCAAGCCCCGGCAGCATAATCATTCCGGGGCTATGCGCGTCAATCTGCTCCACCGCCGCCGCGATATTCATGGCGAAATTCCTGGCGAATAGAAACAAATCCAAAACTCCACCGCCGCCGCAAACCGCCGCCGCCGAAGTTGCGCCGCCGTCAGAAACGGCAACGGAAGCAAAAACGGAAGAGCCCGAACTTTCCCCGCCAGGTATTATCGGAAAAGTTATCGCGTGGCTATCAATAATAGCCGTTGCAGCCGCTATCCCCTATTCCATCTATAAGAGCGGCGGCCTGCCGGGCGGGGTTTTAGACTGCGTGACGGCGGGGTCAACGTGGCTAATCCCCGTATTAATGGGCAGCCTGCTTATAGGGGGCTATCTCTGCGGGGTGAGGGTATATGAGACCGCCACCGACGGCGCGAAGGAGGGGTTTAATACAGCGGTGAGAATCATCCCATTCGTAACGGTGATATTCGTGGCCATAGGTATGTTGCGGGCAAGCGGCGCGCTTGAGCTGTTCACAACATTTGCCGGAAAATACACGCAGTTAGTCGGTATGCCCCCCGAATGCCTGCCGCACGCGCTGTTGCGGCCGCTTTCCGGCGTCGGCGCTTTCGGCTACATGGCGGAACTGGTAAACAAGGCGCCCGATTCCCTCGGAGCGTTCGTGTCGTCGGTGCTGCACGGGTCAACCGACACGACGTTCTACGTCCTCGCCGTTTACTTCGGCTCGGTAGGCATCCAAAGAATCCGCCACGCGCTTGTGGCCGGGCTGACGGCGGATTTCGTGGGAATATCGGCGGCGGTGCTGTTCGCGAATTTGTTTTTTGAGAGGTGACGGTGGGAGAATCGGTTTTGAAAATATTTTTTATCGGCCATATTGACTTTTTTCAAAAAACAGTTTATTTTATGGACATCAGCCCCACTGCTCCATTAAATACTTTAAGGGATTGGCGTAAAGAACATGGCAATAACAAAACATAAGATAATCAACGGTGACAGCCGTCAAATGAGCGAAATAGCCGACCGTTCCGTTCACTTGATTATTACTTCCCCACCCTACTGGCAACTTAAGGACTATGGGACTGAGAATCAGATAGGGTTCAATGACAGTTACGAAAGTTATATCAACAATTTGAATTTGGTTTGGGCGGAGTGCTTTCGCGTATTGCACGATGGATGCCGGTTGTGCGTCAATATAGGTGACCAATTCGCGCGTTCCGTATATTACGGCAGGTATAAGGTAATACCGATTCATTCTGAAATTATAAGATTCTGTGAGACAATCGGGTTTGATTTCATGGGGCAAATTATATGGCAAAAAACAACTACCATGAACACCACAGGCGGAGGCGCGGTGATGGGCAGTTTTCCTTGCCCGCGAAACGGCATTGTGAAATTGGATTTTGAATACATTTTACTTTTCAAAAAGCAGGGGAACGCCCCAAAACCTACGCAAGAGCAAAAAGATAATTCTGTGATGACCGCCGAGGAATGGAATACCTACTTCAACGGCCATTGGTACTTTTGCGGCGCAAAGCAGGATAGGCATTTAGCAATGTTTCCGGAAGAACTGCCTCACCGCTTAATTAAGATGTTTTCGTTTCCAAGCGAGACCGTTTTGGATCCGTTTCTTGGCAGCGGAACAACCTCTTTGGCGGCCAAAAAACTGAATAGAAATTCCGTTGGGTACGAAATTAACGCCGCGTATATTCCTCTTATAAAGGAAAATATTGGCGGGAACGATGCCTTTATGCAGGTTGAAATGGAGATAACCAAGCAACCGGAAATCACGCTTGCTCTTGAAGAAAAGATAAAAAAATTGCCTTACCTGTTTGTAGATACACACAAATTGGATAAAAAAATTGATGTCAAAAAAATGCAATACGGTTCAAAAATAGACGCGGGTAGCAGCGGACGGCGCGAAGACTTTTTTATAGTAAAAGAGATTATCAGCCCGGAACTTATCCGGTTAAATAACGATATGGTAGTACGGCTAATAGGCATAAAACAAAATCCCGCAATCAATGGGGAAGCCACCGATTTTTTGCGTAAAAAACTGAAAGGAAAGCGCGTTTTTCTGCGTTACGACGTAATAAAATATGACAGCGAGAATCGCTTAATGGCTTATTTGTATCTTGAAAATAAGACGTTTATTAACGCCCATCTGTTAAAGGCTAAATTAGCAAAAGTGGATGAAAATATGGCATTTAAATATAAAGATAAATTTATGGAGATTGTATAATCATGGCAAAAGAATGGATTTTAAACAGCGCAATGAATCGCTTCCAACTGAATTTCAAGAGAAATGTTGGAGCGACATCGGAATCAATTCGCAAATGTTCGCCAAAAACGTTGGAAGAATGGCGTGAATATTATTTTAAAAACGTCAAAACCAAAGAACATATCGAAGACCTGGGACGAAAACTATATACAAAAATCGCGGAAGTTATTCAACGTGAAGTTGACGATGTAACCGAACAGGATTGTATTGACTACATGATACAATTGGTTATTGACCGAACCTTTGACGGTTATATGACCGAAATAAAAACTATTTACGGCCAATTGCAGCACCTTTTAGGCGTAAACATCGAACCCGCTCCCGACGAATGGGACAGACTGTTCAACATTGATTTTTTTATAAAGGTTAACGAAAAATACATCGGGTTGCAGATAAAACCCGTCAATACCGGAATACAATTGCCTGAAATTCATAAGGAATACGCGATACAGTCCAAGACTCACGACAAATTTACGGCAAAATTCGGCGGAAATGTCTTTTATATATTTTCTGAGAAGGTGAACGGGAAAAAAGAAATCGTAAATACCAACGTAATTACGGAAATTGAAAGCGAGATGGAGCGGTTGCGCAGGCTTTGAAACGCGGAAGTTTTCAAGCGTTATCGGTAAAAGAAAAGCAGTAGTAAATAAATCTAAAATCCGCGAGAAATATATTTCAAAACTCGGAATAAATATGAAATACAAAAACATACGCGAAGAAGCGTTAAAAAACAAAATCGCCCAAGATTTTTTTGTTCAATTCGATTGCACAGACATTATCAAAAATATTGATTTTGCGGTCAAAATTAAAGGCGACTCGCTTTTTCACAACACGTATCTGCTTTGGGCGGAAGCCAAGGCGGGTTCGGCGGATATTGCCGTGATGCTCACGCAGTTGGTTTTGACAATAGGCAGGGCGAGAATTCACCATGAAATTTTGCCGCCGCCGTTTTTGGGCTGCTTTGACCGCGCCAAAATCGCCTTAATACCGTTTTCAGACGTCCAGGACGTTTTCTACAAAAACGATTTCAACTGGAACGTAGCACCGTCCAGGCGCGAAACCCGCGAGTTTAAGCAGATTCACGGGCAAATCAATGAAATCATCAACAATGACAAAAAATACGTGTTTGATTTTGAAAAGGATGAGAAGGAATTAAGGCAGTTTATCCGCGAAAATTTTGTTATCGGTAAGAGCGGACCGGGCAAAATAAAAATAGACAAAAATAACTTCCTCAATATCTACAACAAATGGCTGGAAACAGTTAAGCCTACAATAATGGTAAATAATTGGGAAAGAATGAAAAAGGCCGGGATTATCGACGGCGATTTTTATCTCGCCGACCTGCTTTCAAGCGAGAATCA
>JAITCM010000112.1 GCA_031283085.1 Chitinispirillales bacterium
TTGGAATACTCTAAGGATACAATTTATGTTCGAACACGAGAACAAACCTCGCCAAATAAAAATTGTTGTATCGGAAAAAACGATAGTACAAAAAGAGCAAAAAGAAAACGTTAAAAGGCTTATAGACTTTCTTAAAAAAGACGTACTTCTTTTTTAGAATGGGGAAACGTATGACAATCGATAACCGTACCCTCCGCGCTCTGTTCCTCGCGTCGGCGCTTTGTCTTGCGGCGGGGTGGCTGTCGGGGTGCGGCAGCAATGCCGTATCGGGAAAATCCGACACATTCACCGACGCCAGAGACGGCAAAGAATATCGGACGGTAAAGATAGGCGCTCAAACGTGGATGGCCGAGAACCTGAACTATCAGCCGCGGCGGGGGAAATCCTGGTGCTATGGCGACAGCGATTCCAACTGCGGCAAATACGGCAGGCTTTACAACTGGGAAACGGCGAAAATGGCTTGCCCGTCCGGGTGGCATTTGCCGAGCAGAAAGGAATGGGAAACGTTGATTGAGTATGCCGGCGGGGAAGACAGCGCGGGCAAAAAGCTGAAAACAACCGGCGACTGGCGCAATATCGGCGTTTGGGGCAATATCCGTATTGGCGTCGGCGCCGATGAATTCGGATTTTCGGCCCTGCCTGGCGGTTACCGCAACTTCAACAACAAAGCCGACGGCGACCACTACTTTAACTATAACGCCGACGGTTATCCCAAATACGGCGACGGATGCTGCGGCTTCCGAGGCGCGGGCAAGTCCGGCGCCTGGTGGACGGCCACGTGGGAGGGCTACCGATGGGGAGACTGGCTCGACAATTACAAAATCGACGCCTACCGCGTAATTATGCACGATGGCTTCGATTACACAAGCGTGGCCAAATCCGACAACGAGCGCGGCCTTTCGGTGAGATGCGTCATGGACGATGGGAATAACAGCGGAAGCGGCGGCAAACCGGCGGCGGCGCGAAGAACGGAACCGGCGGATTTCATTGACAGCGCGGCGGGGTTCGAGATGGCCTTCGTAAAAGGCGGGATGTTTCTTATGGGCTGCACGGATGAACAGAGAGATTGCGGCCGCGGTGAAAGGCGGCATTTTGCCACGGTCGGAGATTTTTATATCGGCAAACACGAAGTAACGCAAAAACAGTGGATGCTGGTGATGGGAAACAACCCGTCCGACGGGGACACGGGAGAAAATTTTCCCGTAAACAATGTCAGTTGGTATGATATACAGGAATTTATTAAGCGGTTGAACACGATGACGGGCGAGGCGTATCGGCTGCCGCGGGATGCGGAGTGGGAGTACGCGGCGCGCGGGGGGGCAAAAAACGAAGGGCATATATTTGCCGGCGGCGACAGCGTTGACGCCGTGGCGTGGCACGGCGGCAACGGCGGCGGCAAGATTCATCCCGTGGGGAGCAAAGCGCCCAATGAGCTTGGAATATACGATATGGGCGGCAACGCGTGGGAGTGGGTAGGCGATTGGCACGAGGGCGACGATTATCATAATCAATTCACTCCCTCGACATTTAACCCTACTGGGCCTGTTTCCGGCGCCGCCCGCGTTATCCGGGGCGGCGGCTGGCCGTTTGACGCGTGGTTCTGCCGGGTTTCCGCCCGCTACCCCTACAACCCCGGCCACCGCTTCGGCTACTTGGGCTTCCGCCTTGCCGTGTCCGCGTCGCGAAGGAACCCGGAACAGATGCCGGCGTTCGATATGCTCGCCGACGATAGAGACGGCAAGTTCTACAAAACGGCGAAGGTCGGTGCCTTGACCTGGATGGCGGAGAACCTGAACTATCGGCCGCCAAACGGGAAATCCTGGTGCTACCGCAGGGACACCTCCTACTGCAAAGAATACGGGCGGCTCTACGATTGGAACACAGCGGCGGAGGCTTGCCCTTCCGGTTGGCATTTGCCGTCGAATTCGGAATGGGAAAATTTGATTGTGTCCGCGGGCGGCGCGGATGCCGCGGACAGGAAGCTGAAATCTGAAAGCGGCTGGAGCGATGCCGACGGCGGCAACGGTAATGGGGACGACGAATATGGGTTCTCGGCACTGCCCGGCGGCACCCGCCTCTTAGACAATTCATCCGGTCGTTTCGGCAACGCCGGCCGCGGCGGCTACTGGTGGACGGCCGACAAGTGCCACTACTATATCTACTCCGGCTCCGGCGGCGTGAGCGGTGATTGCATGGTCAAAGGCAGAGGGTATTCCGTCCGTTGCGTCAAGGACTACGTAAATCATCCCCGCGGCAATAAATTAGAACCGGCGCGGAAAGCGGAACCCGCCGGTCCCGCGGGCGATACATCGTTGATAGCGCGCGAGATGCTCGCCGGCAATAGAGACGGTAATAAATACAAAGCGGTGAGAATGCCCAACGGTCTGCGCGACGCGAGGGACGGCAAGACGTACAAAACGGTAAAAATAGGCGCCCTGACCTGGATGGCGGAGAACCTGAATTACAACGACGGCAATAGCGTGTGTTACGACAGCGATAAATCCTATTGCGGGAAATACGGCAGGCTGTATCTTTGGAACGCCGCTTTGGACGCTTGCCCCGCGGGATGGCATTTGCCGTCGCGTGTGGAGTGGGATTACTTGGGTTACGCGACGGGCGGCGAAAGGGAGCTTGACGATGACAGCGGCGACGACCGTGTTCACTGGCATGGGGCGGGCAGGAAGCTGAAATCGGCTAAAGGCTGGAATGGCTGGGACGGTGACGGCGGCAACGGGAGCGACGAGTTTGGGTTCTCTGCTCTGCCCGGCGGCCGGCACGGTGGCTATGGCGGTTCCAATTTTATCGGTAGCCAGGGCACGTGGTGGACATCGGAAGCGGGAAACGCCAGCGGCGCGTACGGACGGACAATGGAATTCCGCAGCGAGACCATGACCGAGGACTTCTACGGCAAGGGCAGCGGACGTTCGGTAAGGTGCGTTAAGGGCGAGAAATCACTTCAACCCCAACCGAAAAACGGCGGCCGGCCCAATTCGGGAATAATGTGGGAGAACCTTCTATAACCGAACATTCATCAACGGAGGGTTTGTATGGGTTTGCTTAACGCGTACGTATCATCAATAATAAGTAGACTGTTTGTTTGATTATCCGCAATCCCAAAAGTTATATTAATAGCGGACGCAATCTTCTTAATATGGTTTGCGCCGCCGCGATTCTCAGCTGATGTGATGAAAAAGGCAGAACGATGAAAAGTAAATATGTGGAGATGATAAGCAGGCGCGAACCCGTCATTTTTGACGGGGCGTTGGGGACGGAGTTGCAGAAGGCGGGGCTCTCCGAGAGCGATTTCGGCGGGCACGTCGGATGCAACGAGTACCTTAACATAACGCGCCCGGATGTTGTGGAGGGCATACATACAAGTTACCTTGAGGCCGGGGCGCACGTCATAGAGACGAACTCTTTCGGGGGTAGCAGGGTGAAACTTGGGGAGTTTGGGCTGGGGGAGAGGGCCTACGAGGTCAACAAGGCGGCGGCGGCGGCGGCGCGGCGGGCGATACGGAAATTTGACGGTATCAATGGCAATAACGGTATTGATGGCGGTTGTAGGGGCGAACTTTGTTCGCCCGCAGGCGCCAATGATACCAAAAAATTCGTATGCGGCGGAATCGGCCCCACCGGTTTTCTCCCGTCGTCAAGCGATAAAGAATTATCCGGCATTAGTTTTGACGAATTAATAGATGTCTTCACCGAACAGGCGTCCGGCTTGATTGACGGCGGCGCGGATATTTTGCTCATAGAAACATCGCAAGACCTTTTGGAGGTACGAGCCGCGGCCATTGCCATAAAGCGGTTGACGTCGTCCGCGAATAAACGCGTTCCCATTCAAGCGCAAATTACTATGGACGCCGCCGGGCGGATGCTGTTAGGCAGCGATATAAACGCCTTTCTCGGCGCCGTTCACGGGCTTGGGGTTGATGTTATCGGAATGAATTGCAGTAGCGGGCCGGATGAAATGGGGCCGTATATCGACAAGTTGCTTGAGTTGTCGACCATCCCCGTATCTATGTTGCCCAATGCCGGACTGCCTGTTAATGTTGACGGCAAGGCTGTTTACAGGATGGGGCCGCAAGAGTTTGCGGAAAAGATGCTTCCGTTTGTAAGAGACAAGGGCGTTGCCGTGGCCGGCGGATGCTGCGGTACTTCGCCGGAGCATATAAGGGCGTTGTCAGCCGCGTTGAAAGGCGTCAAAACATTTGAGCGGGATAATTCCCGCCGCGCTTGTTTCCTATCGACGGGAATATCCGGCATTGATTTGGAATCAACCGCCGGGCCGGCGATAATCGGCGAGAGGCTGAACACGCAGGGGTCTAAGAAGACGAAAGAATTTGTTATAAACCGCGATTTTGATGAGTTATACCAGATTGCCAAAGAGCAAATCGACAAAAAAAGCGACTTGCTTGACATTTGCGTAGCCGCGAATGAATTGGACGTCGGCGAGGCGGAGATGATGCGCGATGTCGTGGTATTTTTGCGGGAGAGGGTGGGCGTACCTTTCTGTATTGATACAACGGAGCCTGCGGTAATGGAGGCCGCGCTGAAAGCGTCTCCGGGTTCCGTGTTAATCAATTCCATAAACTACGAGCGAGGCGGCGACAAGGCGCGTAAGATACTGTCGCTTGCCGTTGACTTCGGCTGTCCGGTTATAGCGCTTACAATAGACGACGTCGGGATGGCGGGGACGGTCGAACGGAAGATGGAGGTTGCGAAGCGGTTGATGGAGCTTGCTTGTGGCGAATACGGGCTGCCCGAACACTATCTATACATCGACCCTTTAGTATTCACATTAGCGACCGGCGACGCGGGGACGGCAAGCGCCGCGTTGGACAGCCTTGAGGCGTTGCGGCGTATCAAGGCGGAATTTCCCAACGTCCGTACGGCAATGGGGGTCAGCAACGTGTCGTTCGGGTTGAAACCCGCCGCGAGGAGAATACTCAACAATCTCATGTTGCATCACGCCGTTAAAGCAGGATTGGACGCGGCGATTTTCAATCCTCTTCACGTAGACGATATCAACACATACGATAAAAATGCCCGTGAATTGGGTGAAGGTTTGCTCTTCAATCGCGGCGGTGACAATTTGCAGAAATTTGTTGAGTATTTCGCGGCGGCTGAAGCGGAATCGGTTTCGTCAACGCGAAAAAATAAGGCCGGCGCGGGGAGCGATAATAAAGTTGATTTATCCCATGAGGAACGCCTCCGCGCCGCGATTATCAACAGGGACAAGCGCAATTTATCCGAATTAATAAACAAGTCGCTTGATACCCATAAAGCGTCGGATATTCTAAACGAAATTCTCCTGCCGGCGATGTCTGAGGTAGGCGACCTGATGGCCCGCGGGGAGATGATTTTGCCGTTTGTCTTACAGGCCGCCGAGACGATGAAGGAGGCGGTCTCCATCCTCGAACCGTACCTGAAGGAGTCCGGCGGCGGCGCGGTCAAGGGCAAGATGGTTATAGCCACGGTCTACGGCGATGTGCACGACATAGGCAAGAATTTAGTGGCGTCGATACTGCGCAATCAGGGCTTCAACGTAGTTGATTTGGGCAAGCAAGTGGCTATTGATACCATTGTGGACGCGGTAAGGCGCGAAAAGCCGAATATCGTGGGCCTGTCCGCGTTACTCGTTACCACGAGCAAGCAGATGGGGGAGTGCGTCAAGGAGTTCGCCCGGCTTGGTATTGATGTGCCTGTCATAATCGGCGGGGCGGCGGTCAATAAGGATTTTGCGGCGCGTATATCGATATTTGATGACGGCGGCAGGTATGCTCCGGGCGTTTACTATGCTAAGGACGCGTTTGATGTGGTGAGGATATTTGATTCGTTTGGGGTCAACAATAATATCGGTATTAATGATACCGGCAAGAACGACAATAATATCAATGGCGGCAGCGCGGATAATAATGACGGTGTCGTCCGTAAGAAAGACTCCTCCGATTCAATCCGAAAAGCGGTAAAGCACGATTACATGATAGAGCCCCCGTTCTACGGCACAGGCGAGGTATTGACTTTTGACGCGGATGCGTTGCTTGCGAGTATAGACCGCGATAAGCTCTTCAAGTCCCGTTTCGGAGGCGGCAGGCTCAACGAGAGCGCTTACGCCGAAGCGCGGCGTAATGATTTTGAGCCGGCTTTTGAGCGTCTCTCGGCTGAAATCATAAAAGACTCGCTTTTAGAAGCCCGTGGGTTCTATGGATTTTTACCGGTCATAGCGGATGACGAGACGGTGATTATCCTCGACCCGTCCGACTACCGCACCGAGCGGCTGTCGTTTTTGTTCCCGCGTATGGGGCGGAGCGGCGTCTCCATAGCCGACTACGTCCGTCCGGAGGGCGACGCCGTCTCCCCGCAGGCCGTGACGATAGGCGCCCGGCTTGGGGAGCGTTGCCGTGAGCTTCTTTTGGGTCAGGGGCGCTACAGCGACGGCTACTATCTCAACGGACTCGGCAATTATCTGGTGGAGGACTTGGCGGACAGGTTGTCGGCGGAGATACGGCGGGCGCTCGGCCTGCCGCGTGGGGGCGGGCGGCGGTACAGTTTTGGTTATTCGGGAATGCCCTCTATTGAGGAACAGGCGGGGTTGCTGGAGTTTTTGGGAGTGGAGGAGCGCCTTGGCGTTACGTTGACGCCGGGGTTTCAGATGCAGCCGGAGCACTCGACGGTTGCGATTTTTGTGCACCACCCGGAGGCGGAATATATATCTTAATAATTGAGTACCGGCGGGTTTGGGTTGATACCGATTACGAGCAAGGGGCGTCAATGCAAAAAACAAGGGCGTTTTTGCGTATAATTATAATAATTGTTGCCGCGTTGATACAGACGGCGGCGGTTGCGGGACCCGCGTCGGTCATAGAGTTCGTTGACGCGGCGGATGTCGACAGCGCGGTCTTCCCCGACCCGTCCGCGCCGTGTCACTCTCGACTGCCGGCCTGGGAGATGTCTATCGTCGAGGGAACCTACAACCGCTTTACGGCAAGGCGCGCCGACGCCGATTGCCGCGAGGCGTTTGGTAAGGTGGTGCGCGATTTCACCGATGAGGAGAAGTCTGTGCTGACGCGGTATGTGACACGCATAGACAGCGCGGTGGGCGTTGAGTTCCCGGTGCTCAACCATTTACCGTGGTGTTTTGTGGCTATCAGCGACACTTTTGACTTCGGCGTCCCGAACGTAGGCAGGTATATCATACTGACCAAGGGGCTTTTGAAAGAGATGCATGAGTGGGCGGAGAAACAATCGAATATGTTCTTTGTGGGGATGGAGGTGCTGATACGTGAGAAGGCGTTTCTGTTACAAAACAACAGGCGCGGCACCTTTGAAAAATTCTACACCGAAGTTTGGGGCTTCCGCAAAATTCCCGTGCTTTCAATCGACAGGCTGATGCAGGACAACGGTATCTTCTTCACCCGTATTCCGCCTAACGAGTGGGTGCTCAAGCTGTCGCCGAAAGACAAGGAATACATAATGCCTACGCTGTTGCTGCGCGACGCCGGCAAGAGCGGCGGCACCGTCCAGCGGGTGGCCATAACCATAGACTCGACGTCTAAAGGATTCTTTCCGCGTAAAAGCAAGAAGTCGCCCATAGATTACAGAGACCTGCGCCAGATATTGAACTACAGAAAGAAATTTCCGCTATCCGAATACGACTACCATCCCGCGGAAATCTCGGCTGACCTGCTGACCAAGTACATAGTGATGAAGTACGTAAGCACCCATTACGGCACAGCGCCGACAAAAATATCGGAGTACTCGCAAATTGACGTTCTGATGAGGATGCTGTGGGGTTCGGGCGTCAAATGATGCAGATTTTTGAATTTTATCTTTTGACTTTCATCCCCCCTCTATTATATTAATTATATGCGTAACATAAACTCAAACCTCAACCGGTAAAATAAGAGGATTCGGAGGAACAATTCATGAAGAAGTACGATGCCGTCTCTATTCGCAATGTATGTTTCGTTTCCCACGGAGGGGTGGGCAAGACCACCCTCCTTGAAGCGGCCTGTTTCACCGCCAAGGCCACGCCCAAGTTCGGCAAGGTCGGCGCCGGTACCAGCATTTTTGACACGCGGGCTGACGAAAAGGCCCACAAAATGACCATTTCCACGCATTTGGGGTTCTGCGAGTGGAAGGACAAGAAGATAAACGTACTCGATACGCCGGGTTTTTTGGACTACCTCGGCGAAGCCAAAGCCGCCCTGCGGGTGACCGAAACGGCGGTCACACTCATTGACGCCGTCGACGGGATTCAGGTGGGGACGGAACTCGTCTCCCGCTACATAGACGAGGTGAAGACCGCCCGCCTCTTCTTCGTTAACGGCATGGACAAGGAAAACGCCGATTTCGACAAGGCGCTCGCAGTCATCAAAGAGACCTACGGAAACTCCGCCGCCCCGCTCACCATCCCCATCGGCAAGGGGCCGGCGTTTAGGGGCGTGATAGATTTAGTGACCAAAGACGCCTTCGAGTACGCAAATGAGGGGGACGGCTGCGGCAAGAAGATAGACATCCCCGCGGATATGCGGGAGTCGGTCGGCAAGCTGCGCCAGGCACTCATGGAGTCCGTCGCGGAAACGAGCGAGGAATTAATGAACAAATACTTTGAGGGAGGGGAACTCTCCGACGACGAAATCCGGGCGGGCGTCGCCAAGGGCGTCCTCGACGGCTCGGTTTGTCCGGTGCTTGCCGGCAGCGGCCTGTTCAACATCGGTGTTGACCAGCTGCTAACCAAGATAGTGAACCTCTGCCCGTCGGCTGCGTCGCGTACCGAGATAGATGTCGTGGAGGGCGAAGAGAGGACGACGGCAGCCGTCAAAGCCGGCGAACCGGCGACGGTATCATTCATATTCAAGACGGTCTCCGAGGAGCATTTGGGCGAACTCAACCTCGTCCGCGTGTTCGGCGGCAAGGTCGCAACCGGACACGAATTGGTGAACGCGGGGAAAGGGACGGCCGAGAGGCTCGGCAATATGTATTTTATCCGCGGTAAGGAGCGAATAGACACCGACGAGATACCGTCCGGCGACATCGGCGGCTTGCTGAAACTGAAGGACACCCACACCAACGACTCGTTAGTTGACAAGGGAGTCAAGTACCGCGTCGCGCCGACGGCCTACCCGGAGCCGCTCGTCAGCGTCGCCATCTCCGCCAAGGTCAAGGGAGACGAAGACAAAATCGCGGTGGGCATCGCCAAGTTAAACGAGGAGGACAAGTGCTTCAGCTACAAGTTCCACTCCGACGTCCACCAGTCGATTCTCTCCGCCATGGGCGACATACAACTCGACATTATCTTAGAGAACCTGAAGAACCGCTTCAAGGTGGAGGTCGAGCGCAAGCAACCCAAAATCTCATACCGGGAGACAATCACGAAGTCGGCCAAGTACGTGGAGTATACGCACAAGAAGCAGACGGGCGGCGCCGGCCAGTTCGCCAAAGTCTTCATAGACTTGGAGCCGATGCCCCGCGGCGGGGGGTACGAGTTCGTCGACAAAATCGTAGGCGGCGTGATAGACCAGCCGCTGCGCCCCAGCGTCGACAAGGGCGTCAGGGCGAAGTTGGAGGAGGGGATTATTGCCGGATACCCCATTGTGGACGTGCGGGTATCGCTGGTGGACGGCAAGACGCACCCCGTAGATTCGAAAGACGTGGCCTTCCAAATCGCCGGCCGCGAGGTCTTCAAAAAGGCGTTCGAGGCATCGTCGCCGATACTCTTGGAACCGGTAGTGGAACTGAAAGTTACGGTGCCGGTGGAATATACGGGCGACATAATGGGCGACTTGTCATCGCGCCGCGGCAAGGTGGGGGGAATGGAGCAGTCGGGGAAGTTGGAGACGATTACCGCGAAGGTGCCGGAGGCGGAGATACAGTCGTATTCGAGTACGCTAAGGTCGCTGACGCAGGGGCGCGGGTTTTACTCAAAGGTATTTTCGCACTACGAGCAGGTGCCGCCCGACCACGCGAAAAAGGTCATTGAGGCGCATCAGGCGGAGATGGCGCACCATGAGAAGGCGGAGTAGGGCGGCGTAGATGGCACGGTTAAAAACAATAGACTGGGTGGACAATCGCGTTAGGCTTATTGACCAGACGCTGCTGCCTGATGATATTCGTTATATCGATATTACGGATATTGACGGTATGTACGAGGCGATAAAGGTTTTGCGGGTTCGCGGGGCGCCGGCTATCGGCGTGGCCGCGGCTTTTGGGCTTTATCTCGGCGTGCGGGGATTTAGCGGCGGCAGCGTCAATGAATTTTTGAAATTTGTCGATGACCGCGCCGCTTATTTGGCGAGCGCCCGCCCCACGGCCGTCAATCTGTTTTGGGCGCTTGACAGGATGAAAAAGTTTGTTCATACTCAAGCGGAATCATCTACGGATATTGATACGCTAAAAAAACACCTGTTAGATGAGGCTATCCGCATTTTTGAAGAGGACAAACGGATGTGCCGCGCTATCGGGGAGCATGGGTTTGAACTCATTAAAGATAAAAATTGCGTATTGACCCACTGTAACGCCGGCGGCTTGGCGACAAGCGGGCTTGGCACCGCGCTTGCCCCGATATATGTCGGGCAGGAGAGGGGGATAGTGTTTAGGATATTCGCCGACGAGACGCGCCCGCTGTTGCAGGGAGCGCGGATTACCGCTTTGGAATTGAGCGAGGCGGGAATCCCCGTTACTGTTATATGCGACAATATGGCCGCCTCCGTCATGGCGAGCGGCCAAATCAAAGCCTGCATTGTAGGCGCCGACCGCATAGCCGAAAGCGGCGATACCGCAAACAAAATCGGCACGTACAGCGTGGCCATAGCCGCCGCGTACCACAAAATACCGTTCTACGTAGCCGCCCCGTCGTCAACTTTCGACCTGAAAATAAAGAGCGGCATTGATATACCGATTGAGGAACGGGGCAGGGAAGAGGTGGCAATCTTCGGCGGCGCAAAAAAAACCGTTCCCGATAAAGCGGAGGCATTCAACCCGTCATTCGACGTTACCCCGTCGGAACTGATTACGGCAATTATCACGGAAAAAGGGGTGATTTATCCGCCATATACTGTAAATATTGCGAAAATGATGTGTTAATGCGGC
>JAITCM010000004.1 GCA_031283085.1 Chitinispirillales bacterium
GGCTATATATTTTACATAAGTGGGGGGACAGCAGGGGGGGGCTTATGTGGCGGGGCGTTACGGGGCGGAGCCCCGTCCCCATAAAATGATTTTTAAGATTTTGATTTTTATAGGTCTGCTGCCGGATGGCTGGTAGTGTTCGACCGCAGCCCGAAAAGGTTTTGGGGCAGGAAAACGTATATTAAAGAGGTAAAGGTGGATGGGAAGCGGATTACGGTGGTGGGGTGCTGATCAAAAGCCCCGCTTCAGTGCCGACATCGCCAGTTTGATTTGGTTTTTGTACTCGTCGACCAGCTCCTTAGGCGCCAGCGGTTTTATCATCCCCTCCCAGGTTATGAGGTGCCACGCCATCTCTTTCAGGCCGTCGGCGGTGAATTCCACAATCAGGCTGCCGTCTTCCTGCGGCGTCAGTTTTTGCGTGGGGTGGAAGACGAAGCGCGACGCTTTTTCCGCGGCTTCCGGCTTTACCTTCCACTTGACGTCGTACCCGCCGCTGTGGGAAATCCACACGCCGAAGGATTTTTGCGCGTATCTGTGTATGTCGAACCCCTTTGCGTCGAAAGTCTCGTCTGTCGGCTCCACGCTCTCTATCCGGCTCAGGATGTAGTGGCGCGGGCGGATGGCGCCGCTGTTTGTGATGGGCGAGGCGACTAAGTAGTTGTTCTGCACACCGTAGAGAAAACCGAGCGGGCAGAGGGTAATGGCCGCGGCGGTTTTGGCCGATTGCAGTTTGTACCTGGCTTTAACGACGCGGAATGCCAGTATCGCAGTTTGTAGCGTTTCCATTATCTCGCGGTCGCAACTTATTCGCGGGTGCGGGGCGGAGGCCGTCCCGTTGACCAAAGCCAGGTCTTCGATATTGCTCGCGCCGGAATCGCTCTTCATGGCCTCAAGTTTGCCGGCGAGGCTCTCTAATGGTTGCTTCAGCGGCTCGTTCATCTTTATGAACCCAAGCGCCGTCCTTAGCGCTATGACCTCCGGCTCGGTGATACGGTTCGGCGGGTAATCGTCGGCGCGGTCGAGGCGGTAGAGCATCTTGTTGTCGCAGCCCCTCATCTTGATGAAACTGTCCTCATACTGCCTTTTGACTAACCCCAGCATCCGCTCTACGGTCTTGCGTTCCCACCCGAACCTCTCCTGGATGTCGTCGTAGGTAAGCCCGGCCATTGAGTTGCGCAGGGCGTTTATCAGCGACAGGACTTCGCTTAGGCGGTTGTAATTGTCGCTCACGCGCTTCCCCCCTTTTTGTGCGTCCGGCGCGGCATCGGTGCCGCCGATATAAATATAATACGGCGCCGTCACGCGAACCCCATTTTCGTCGATTTAATTCCTTTCGCCGCCTGCTCGCCCTCAAGCATCTTTATCAGCCCGGCGGCGTCGGCAACGTCAAGCATATCGCGTTTGGCCTTGACCACGGCGAAATCACCCGGCGTCAGGCATATCAGGCCGGGGGGCGCGGCGTCTATGCCAATCCCGAAAAAATGCTTGAACGCAAGCACGATTTGGGCCGCTTTCATGTAGTTGTACCGCACCTTAAATGTGAACCGGCGCAGAGATGCCGAGTCGATGTCGCGCATAAGGTTGGTCGTGCAGACGAAAGGATAGGGGTGTTCCTCCATCCACGTGAGCATCTCGTTGACCTGCGAGGCCTCCCAGCTGTGTTCCGCCGTCTTGCGGTCGCGGAGAAAACTGTCCGCCTCGTCGAATATAAGCATCGCCTTCTCCTTGCGCGCCTTGCGGAACGCGTCGGCGATGTTGCGCTCCGTTCCGCCGACCCAGCAGCTCACGATGTCGCTCGCCCGCTTGTGTATAACGTCCATGCCCAAGCGTTCGGCGAGATGCCGCGCGAAGGCCGATTTGCCGGTGCCGGACTCGCCGTAGAGGCAGAGCGAAAATCGCGTGCCCCCCTTGCCGGCGAGCTTGTCCGCGAGGCCTTTCAGGTCGGTGTCGGCGCTCAGCAGTTCGGGCATGAACCCCGTCGCCGACCCGTTCCTGTCCTCTTCCTTGTCGCGCCCGTCGCCGCCGAAAGCCGCTTCGTGCAGCGCCTCCACCGTTCGCTCAATTGCATCCTCCGACCCAGTGATTGCCGCCGACTCTACCGCGGCGTCTATTATCGATGGCGCGACGTCGTAGGCCCGCGCGAACCCCGCTATCTTCTCGTCCGGCAGCTTGAGGCGGCGCTTCGCGCAAATCTTCCTCCAAATCTTCTCCTTGGCGCCCTTGTCCGGCTTCCCGACCTTGATTGCGTACTTGAACCTGCGTATATAGGCGGGGTCCATAGAGTCTGTGTCGTTGGTTATCCAAATCACCGGCGTTTTGTTCCGCTCAAGCATACGGTTGAAAAACAGCTTGGAGTTGTCGTTACTCACAAACGGGCTGTGTGTGAACACGTCCTCGGCCTCGTCGAACAGGATGGCCGCGCAGCCATCGTCCTCAATCAGGCTTTGGGCGAACAGCAACTCGGATAACCGTTCCGACTTGTCATTGCCGGCCTCCTCCGACATCATGTAGAGTTTCGCCCCGGCGTCCCGCGCAATGCTTTTGCTGAGTTCGGTTTTGCCGGTGCCCGGAATTCCGTAGAGCAGTATGTTCACGCCGGTCCGGCGCTCCCTTAGCGCGTCCGCAAGCAGTGCGCGGGCATGGTCGTACTCCTCCGCGAGGTACAAAAAGTTGCCGCGCCGAAGCGACGCACGTGCCGCCGGGCCAATCATAAACTTGCGAACCTTCTCCTCCGTCAAACCCGCGGCGGGCAGGTTATTCAGGGCGCGGAGGAACGGCGCGGAAAGGCGCGGGCGACTGCCATCGCTGTTATGGCGTAAAATACCCTTGCCGGAAAGCCGGCCGCCGACGGAAAGGCTCCTCTTCAAAACCGCCGGCGTCACGCCTATCATATTTGCAAAGTCACGGTCATCGACAAATTTGCGGTGGTAGTGCGCAATACCATCGTCTAAATCAGCGATGAACGACATCGTGTCCGCATAAGCAAGATACTGCAGGATGCCCCTGTCCTCCGCCGCTATCTTGAACACATTGAATATCGCGTCAAGGACCTTGTCGTACCCGACGACGGCAATATCGGCAATCTTTTGCCGCTTAAGAACCTTGCGTACCGCCTTTATGCTGCGCTGTATCGTCAGCCACGCTTTCTCATTATTTTGCCGCTCGTACTTATCCTCCATCTCCATACCTAAAATATCCATGGAATAATCCTCCAAACAGTTAATAACCTTCTTTTCCGTGTCCGCCGACATCGGCCTGCTCAAAAGGTTATTAAGATAGTAGAGCGACGCCTCCCGTTCTTTCCTGCCCATCATACCGCACCCTCCTTGAATATTGGTTTATACCTGTGGTTTTGATGCCGAATGGCCTAATATCCGGCTGCCCGTATCGGTATCCGCGTATCAATAATATAACGTCTGTGTGCGACATATTCGGTCGTATTCAAAAAAATCTAATGCTTTCGCGAACCGTTTTTTCAGGCACCGATAAGTTCCGCGCGTAAAAAACATTTACCTGTACGACCGTTTTTGTCGCATACGCGTGCTATATTTACAAATGGGTTTAACGTTTTCCTTTATCCGGCAAAGGGGGTATTACTGTGGATAATTCGGCGAATGGCGCGGCGCGGGCGCGGACATGGGATTGCGGGGCGGTACCGGGGGCGGTTGCCGCAGATTCTATAAAATTGATAACTCAAACGGAAATTCCCGAAACAGGATTCATTTTGCCGGACGGTAACTTTTTGGATGTAAAACGGTACGGGGTAAGGACTCATTCAGAATTAGCCCAACTATTATTAAACGATTTGAAAGAATCATCGTATGGTAATCTCATAAAACTTATACAAATGGGATTTATCAGGTTTACGATGGAAAACAGTACGGTTACATTTCAGGCGGAGACAACACCCACAAGACAACAAATGTCTTCAATTAGAAAAATAGTAGACTTTTGTAGCAAAGGAGTTGTAGAGATATTCCGAAATGAAAATTTTGTCGCGATATTTGACTTGTTTAGGGAAACGTTGGATACGGATATTTTGAAATTGGAAGCGATATTTGATAAAGCCGGACTGCCCGACGCGGAGCGTAACGGCGGTGTTGGCGGAAATACGGGTGGAAAATAATTCACGCATGTCGAGGCCGCCTAGCACCGTTGAAGGTTTGGGCGTAAATGCCGGAAAAATGTGCCCCCCGCGCCCCTGCCATCAATTATATTATCATGCATGAACACTGTAGGGGCGAACTTTGTTCGCCCGCTCACCACACCCCAAACAAAGAGGCCAAAGCCGCGTTATGCTCAAGTCCAAGCCCAAGCGCTTTTTCAACGTAGCCGGCCCGTGCGTGCCGGGCAAGCACTATATGCTCGACCCGTTGCGCGGTATCGGCGGGGAGTTGATGAATTTAATCGACGATGAGCAGTACTTCGTCCTTCACGCCGCCCGGCAGAGCGGCAAGACGACGCTCCTGAAGCAGTTGACCCGCGACATCAACGCGGGGGGCGAGTATCGCGCCATGTACTCACGCTGGAGGCGGTGCAGGAGTGGACCGAGCCGGAGCGGGGGATTCCGGCGATAGTGAAGGGGCTGGCGTCCGCCATTAGGGACAGCGGTATGCCCGACGGTTTTGCGGCAGACGCGGACTACAGCGATGCCACCAACGTGCTCCGGTCATCGCTTGTCGCCTATTGCCGCGTTCTTGATAAGCCGCTCGTTATATTTTTTGATGAGTCTGATTGCCTGTCCGACGGGACGTTAATTACCTTTCTTAGGCAGCTTAGGGAGGGATACGTGAACAGGGGGGATGTCCCGTTCGTCCACTCCATCGCCCTGGTTGGGATGCGGAATATCCGTGATTACAAAGCCCAAATCCGCCCCGAATCCGCTACGCTTAGAACTGCGAGTCCGTTTAATATAGTGACGAAAGCCTTTAGCCTGAACAACTTTTCCGAGGCGGAGGCCGCTGAACTCTATGCGCAACACACCGCCGAAACCGGGCAGGAGTTTGAGCCGCAGGCGGTAGAATACGCCTTTGAGCAGACGCAGGGGCAACCCTGGCTCGTGAACGCTGTTGCCCGCGAGTGCGTGGAGGAACTCGTCAAAAGGGATTACTCCGTGCCCATCACGCAAAGCATGGCGGAGCAGGCCGTCCAAAACATAATCCTCGCGCGGGGGACGCACTTTGACAGCCTGTTGGAACGCCTCAAAGAGCCGCGTGTCCGCAAGGTCATACAGCCGCTTATCATGGGGGAAGAAGTTACCGACAAAGGCGACGACGACTATATGTTCACAAAGGACTTGGGTCTAATCAGGGACGACCGCGACCACACCGAGCCGGCAAACCCCATCTACGCCGAATTGATATTCAGGGCGCTGACGCGGATGGCCCAGGAATCCATAAAAAACGCGGGCTAGAAGTATGCCCCCCCAAACTACATCAAAGACGGCAAACTTGATATGAATGTTTTGGTGAAGGGTTTTCAGGAATACTGGCGCAAAAACAGCGAGATTTGGCGGGCGCGCTACAAGGCGGAACTCTACGAGTACGATGAAGCCGCCGCGCACTTGGTCATGCACGCGTTCCTGCAGCGGATAGTGAACGGCGGCGGCCACGTCCACCGCGAGGCGGCTGCGGGCACGAGGCGGGTAGATATATTCGTGGAATACAA
>JAITCM010000065.1 GCA_031283085.1 Chitinispirillales bacterium
GATGTCCAATTAACTTGCCTGGCGCCTCCTTTGTTAACAAAATTCGACAATATATCCCACTCCGCGCGAGACGGCAAATGCCAACCCGCGGGGCAAGCCGTCTTTGCCGCGCTCCACGCGTACAGCCTGCCATACGTGTCGCAGTTGGAATTATCATTCCCGTAACACCAGGAACTATCCGCCGTTTGATAATTCAGATTCTGCGCCATCCATCTCTGATTCCCTATCTTTACGACCCGATACTTCCGCCCATCCCTTGTATCGGTGAACGGAACGGGTGTTTCGGGTAACGTGTCGGCTATTGCGGATAGCGTGTCGGAAGTTTCGGGCGCGGCTTCCTGTCCCGTCTTCTTAGCGCACCACGTCAACGGTAGCCACACCGACGCGAGGCACAGCGCCGACGCCGACAATATAGTCCGATAATTTCTATTTGTTTTTCCCAAGAAATACCGCCGCATTGTTTTTCTTTTTTAGAGATGCCCATAATACATAGCCGCATTGCATTCGTCAAAAAACTATTTTTTTAGCCGAAGCCCGCACAGACCGCCGCTATAACGTATTTCCTGTATGGTATTGTTACGCCCACCGCTACCCGCTTCAGTCCCGAACACAACGCACAGAAAAGCCGTTGCCCACGCCACCGTAGTACTCGAGCACGCTACCGTTGAAATCGTTCATGAGCCGGCCCGCTATGTCGCTCCCGTACGCCGTAGCCGTCCACCAGCTGCCGCCGTCCCCGGCATTGTCGAAACTGCTATCGGTGAAGCGGCTGCCGCCCGGCAGAGCCGAAAAACCGTACGCGTCCGTCCCATTATAACTAGCGCTATTACCCCAACCGCTTGTTGACTTCAACTTCTTCCCGGCCATTGTATTACCGCCGGCCGCGCCGACTAAACCATCCCACTCTTGAACGGTAGGGAGATGCCACCCCGACGGACAACCTTTCCTTGCCGTGTTCCAATCATACAATCTACCATATGTATTGCAATTAGAATTATCGTCATTGTAACACCAGGAGTTACCGGTTTTGTGATTCAAATTTTCCGCCATCCAAATCTTACCATCCGGCATTTTCACCGTCCTGTACGTTTTCCCGTCCCTCTTATCCGTGAACGTCCCCGCCCCGCCCGCGGCGGAGATTCCGGCAAATGTCGTCGCAATAAGAACAAGCGCTAATCTTTTCATACAACGGTTCCTTTTGCCCGTAACCCCACCCCTACTTGACATAAAACCTCTCCAAATTATGTAACAGGCTGCTGTTGACAGTCGGGTTGACGTTCCCGAATTTGTCCCGGACGCACTCTATCCGCTCCGACAGCACCGTGTATATGAACGGCTGCCTGTCCGCGGCGACGCGCTGCCATTCGTTGTAAAGTTCCTTGCGTTTGGTTCTGTCCAATTCCCGCGCGGCCAAGTTATAAATTGTGTCTATCCGCGCCTCCCAGGGAGTGGACGGGCTTTTTTGGCGCGGGTACCACATATGCAGCTGGCCGCCGGAGTGCCACACGTTGCGCCCGAAGTGCGGCTCGTCGCCGCCGGTCAGGCCAAGCAGTATGCATTCCCAGTCGAAAGGCTTGTTGTCCAACTTTTGGATAAGCGCGTTGAACTCAAGCGCCTGAAAGTGCGCCTTTATCCCAAGCTCTTGCAGGTCTTTGCGGATAATCTCGGCGATTTTTAGCCTGACGTTGTTGCCGCTGTTCGTGACAAATGAGAATTCCACAATGTTGCCGTCTTTGTCCCTCAAAAACCTGTCGCCGCCGGCATCCCTCTTGAAACCCTCCCGTTCAAGTATTTCCAGCGCCTTTTGCGGGGCGTAGGGATAAACCGGGACATCGCCGGTATAGAAGTAGCCCTCGCCGGGGGTCATGGGCGAGACTTGCGGGTAGCCGAGGCCGTTCATGGCTATGCGAATCATGTTTTCCTTGTCTATGGCGTGGGCTATGGCGCGGCGGAAATTGTCGTTGCGGAACCACGAGAGCTTCACGGTGTCAACGTATGTCTTCTTTGTTGCTGTGTCAACCGACAGATTTTGGTTGAAGACTAAGAAGCTGGCGCCGGAGTTCGGGCCGAGGCGGAACACGGAGAAGCCGCCGCTCGACGCCTCCACCCGCTTCAGCTCCGGGAAGTCCTCCCCCTTGGCCGAGAAGTAATCTATCTCGCCGCGGAGAAAAGTCAAAAGCTGCGCGTTCTGGTCGGCTACAATCATATATACAAGCCTGTCTAAGTACGGCAGGCTGTTACCCTCATCGTCTTTCTTCCAATAGCGCGGGTTCTTCTTGAAGACGACCTTCTGCGAGGACAGGTAGGAGTCGAGCAGAAACGGTCCGTTCACGACCATGTCCTTAGGCTGCGTCTTTATGGAGAGCGCCGTGGTGAATTCCTTACGCGCCACGATGCCCGATAACTTGTGCTTTGGGAGGATTTCCGTGCCCATGGAGTGCAGAAACGGCGCAAACGGGAACGGCAGTGTAAACTGAACCCGCGCGCTGTCAAGCGCCTTCACGACAAAGCGTTTGTCTTCTGGGGAAAACGTGTCGCGGGAGGAGTTGGGGACTATGTCCATATTATAAATGAGGTCGTTGAACGTGAATTCCACATCGTATGCGGAGAGCGGCGCTCCGTCCGACCATTGCACACCGGGGCGTATGAAGAACGTCCAAATCAAACCGTCGGCGCTCGTCTCATAGCGCTCCGCGATGTTCGGCTCCATCTCTAAGGTAACGCCGTTGCGTGTCATCAGCCCCTCGTACATGAGGGCGGTGAACTCGGAGGTGCTGGTCTCCGTGGAAGTTATGGGGTTAAAGGACTTGGGGTCGGAGATGGTGGAAAGGACGATTTCGCCGCCGGGTTTGCCGGTCGTGTAGGCGTAGGCCTCGGCGCATTTTTGGATTTCGTTGTAGTCCGGGGGGGGCGGGGGGGCGCCGCCGGAGGCGCCGGAGCCGTTGTTGTTGCTGTTGTTACCGCAGGTGAAGATGATTGCGGCGGTGAGAATTACCGCGGATAAAACCAATGTCTTTTTCATTTTTGACGGTTCCCCTTTTATTGTTATCCAAGAATAATATTTTACGTTTTTACATACCGATTCCCTCACGGTTTCCCCTTCTGTTTTGGGTTCCCGCCGCCGGATGCGGGCTTTTTGGGAGTGGCTTTGCTCTCCAAAAGTCCCTTTGCCTTCTCAAGGCCCTCTACCGCGTCGGCGTAATCGGGGCTGATTTCCAAAGCGCTGTTGAAATCCGCGACGGCGGCGGCGTAATCCCCCTTCTCCATATACGCTTTGCCCCTGTCGCTGTACGCTTCGTCGGTAGGTTCCAGCCGTATCGATTCCGTAAAGTCGGCAATGGCTTTGTCGTACTCTTTCTTGCCGCTGTAGGCGTAACCCCGGCTATGGTATATGTAGTGAACTTCGTTATTCAAACCCAACGCGGTGTCCAAGTCCTCCAGCCCCAAGTCGAACTCCCCTTTAAGGCAATATGCCCAGCCACGTTGGTTGTACGCGGTGGCGTTCCTCCGGTCCGCCTCTATCCATTGGGTAATGTCGGCGATGGCGCTGTCGTATTCCTTTTTCTCCAAATATATCTCGCTTCTGCACATATAGCCGCGTTCGCAAGCCGGGTCTAAGCGTATAGACTCGGTAAAGTCGGCGATGGCGCTATCGTAGTCTTTCTTCTCGTAGTAAGCCGCGCCCCGGATTAAATACCCGTCGGTGGATTCCGGCTCCAGCCGTACCGCCTCGGTAAAATCGGCAACGGCGCTGTCGTAGTCTTTTTTGTCGTGATACGCCAAACCCCTAAAATAATATCCGGCCGCGAGACCCGAATCCAACCGTATCGCTTCGGTAAACCCCGCAACCGCGCTGTCATAATCCCCATTGTTCATATACGCTTTGCCATTGAGTATCGCGTCAGCGTACTCCTTTTTCACATAAAGCCCGCTGTCACCGTCTTCGTTGACGACCATGAGGCGTATGCCATCGACCCTGTAAGCGTGCGACGGCATATCGCCCTCATCCACGCACTCATCCCGCGGAAGCAGCACAAGGCGCGAATTTATGACTTTCCACGCGACGGCTTCCCCGTAGGCCGTCCCGGAGCCGTCGCGGAGCAGTTCTATCTCACCGGGCCCGCCGATGGCCGCGCCGCTGAAACTCACCCAGCGCCCCGTCAACTCCTCCGGAAGGGTAAACGCGATTTCGGGTTCGGCCGCCGGCAAAGCGGCCTTAGACGCCTTGCCGCCGCAACTTGTGAAGAGCACCGCCACCATAATTATCGCGACGATAGCGACGGCTATAACGATGGCGGCTACGGCGGCCGGCTTCGCCCTCATCTTCGCTTTTTTTCTGGTTCTGAATTTCATTTTTGACCTCGTCTTTCTGGTTTAAAGTCAAATTCCTGGATTGCTGCGGCGCTTCGCGCCTCGCAATGACAACCATTGCCATACGCTCCGCTTTTATGTCATTGCGAGCGAAACGAAGCAATCTATCAAACCCCAATTCGGACAGTGTTTTACTTCTGCGACCGCATTAACGCGTCTATCGCCCCGAATAAAAATACCGCGGGGGCGTTCCAGTTGATTGCCACCTCGTTTGACGCGTAACTCTTGTAAGCGTCCTCGTAACTCTTTGCCGGCAGTTTTGACGAGTAGGTTACCCCGTGGGCGCTGTCCTGCTGACCGGCGTTGGGGCCGCCCGCTAAGAAACCGGGGATGGCGCCCACCTTGCCGGCAACGCTCTGCCGATGATGCGGGTTTGACATTGCCTTTGTCCCGAAGGCACTGACAAAAGAGATTCCAACCGCGTTTTTCCCCAGCAGGTAATCGGCTATCTCCACCGCGCCCAACAGGTACTTGCTGTCGCCGGAAATGATGTGCGCGTATATCATTCCAACGCCCATGTTCGCGAAACTTGAGTTTGAACCCCAGATGAACTTCATGTTCGGCATCCTGTATAAATGCTTGTCCATCTCTGTCAACCATTTATCGGCGGTTTTCGTTACCGATTTGCGGATGGTGTCCAAGCGCTGCGCGTCTAACCCGTTCTTGACGGACGCGAGCGAGAGCGCCGCGAGCGAGTGGACATTCTGCCACGACGGTTCGCCGGAATAGGAGACCTCCTTGCCCTTCAGGAAATCGGCGAAGCGCTTCTCCTTTGTGGTGATAAACAGTTCCGCCGCCGCCCAAATAAACTCGTCGTCGAAAGTTGCGTCCCTGTACTCGCCGGTCTTGACGTCCGCCGGATTCTTGAACGCGGCACCCGGATTCTTGACCGCCCACTCCCAGGCTAAGAGCGCCCGCTCCGCGCAGTTCTTCGCGTAAACGCTGTCAAATGGCGCGTACACCCGCGCCGCCATCGCCATCGCCGCGGCAAAATTCAGCGACGAGGTCGTGCTCTTGCCAATAATAAACCGCTGCCCCCTGTCCTCATCCGGCATGATATAGCCGGGAAACGAGAGCGTGGTCAGCTTGAAGAATACCCCCCCGTCGACGTCCTGCATCGTCTTCATCCAGTCTAAGTTAAACTTCACCTCGTCGAGAATATCGGGGCGACCGCTGCCCGACTCCGGTATGTCTAAGCTCTTATCGGGGAAGTAATTCGGGAAGAGCTCGTAGAATGCCAAGAGCGTTCCCACCGTTATGCCGGAGTTGACGACATACTTCCCAAAGTCCCCGGCGTCGTACCAGCCGCCCGGCGACGTTACCTTCCCCTCCCCCTCCCAATGCCCGCTCGACGGGTGGTAGGTGACGTCCAAGTCTGGATGCCCGGCGGCGCGGGCCCACTTGCCGGCGTGCTTGCGGGCAAGCGCGTAGGAACAGCGCTGAAAGTAGTATGTGCGCATAGAGGCAACCGCAACGTCCTTGAACGCGCGGTCGGAGACCGTGAACGGGTAAGACTCGCTCCTGTAAGGCACATCCCCCAAAATCACGAGCTTGTACCGCCCCGGGGCGCTTACCGCGGAAAAGTCGGCGCGGAAGCCGCGTTCACCGGATTCCTCCCACCAGAAAAGCTCGGCGGAGAGCTTGCCCCTGAAGACCGTCCTCCCGCCGGGCACCCCTACGACAAGAAACTCCGACGGGGCGCTTTTGTCGTCGCTCACGACTACGGTCGCGACCTTACGCGACTCCGGATAGTAGCCTGTCTGGTTTAGCCTGATGTTTTCCATGGTGGTCGCGTGAGCGCTCAGGGTGAACGCCGCCAGTGCGGACAAAAAGACTGCGGCTACGGCCAAGCGGCGAATTCGACTGATAACGGGCGTCTTCTGCAACGTGCCTCCTTTGGACGGGGTGGATAGCGGCGGTTACTGCCTGTTCGTTAATATTAATATATATATGGCGGCACGGTCAACGTCAAAAAATAGTTTTTTGCCGAGTTTTAACGGAAAATTCAATATATCGTATTGACATTCCATTCAATTTATATTATATTACAGTATGCAAGGCATAAGGACGGCGATAGAACCGCCGGCCGTATTATCGTCTTTTTCATAATTGGGACGCGGAATTTATGGGGAACAGGTTTTATTGAATAAAGAATTCGGCTTCCAGTGGCACATCACCGACCGCTGCGCCGGCGGGTGCCGGCACTGCTACCAGACGGCCTTTGACGGCGCCTCGGAGCTGCCTGTCGGCGCTCTTACACGCATAGCCGATTGCGTAATGACCGCCCTCGCCGATACGCAGGTCAGCGTGAATGTTACCGGCGGGGAACCGTTGCTCTATCAATGTATCAACAAAAATTATGGCGCTCGTGTTGACGGCCGTATCAACGGCGGCGCGTTTGAGTTGATGGCGCACCTGTCAAAATTCGACAATATAGACGAACTCAATATCATCACCGGCACATACGGCTTGAATCAATCCGTCATTAATAACCTGAAATCAATCCCCAGGTTGACAAGCGTGAAAGTCTCGCTGGAATCGCACGACCCGCGAATTAACGACGGCATCCGCAATCACGGCCATTTCAACATGGTTACGCGCAATATCAAAGCGCTGGCCGATTCCGGCCTGCCGGTTGTGGTGATGGCCACGCTTAGCCGGCACAATTACGAATCGGTTGAAGGGCTGTGCGGATTGTGCGCCGACATGGGCGCCGCGGGCGTTATCCTCGAACGCTACGTGCCGCTGGGGCGTGGGACGGCTTTGGCGGATAACGTATTGACATCGCGCGAGTGGCGCGACATAGCCGCCGCCGTAATCCGCGTCGCAAATATCGACGTATCGATAGACGACCTGCTCCCTTACAGAGCGTTCCGTATAGATATGCCCCACGGAACGCTGGGCGACGATTGCGAGGTAAGCGGCGCCTTCTGCAACCTCGGCCCCTCGTCTATGGCCCTAATGCCCGACGGAACGGTATACCCTTGCCGCCGTGTGCCGACGGCCATAGGCAAGCTGCCGGATGACGGGATGGAGGCGATATTAAGTCGATTGGATGAACATTCATCTACCCCGCAACAGTGTTTTAGATTTGATTTTTAGAATTTTATTCTAAAGATATTGATGTTGATTGCGCAAATATTATTTTCATTTATTCCCAAATCTCAGTCCCCAAAGCCTAAAACCCAAAAAGGTCAAAACAATGGGAAAGACTATAACAGAAAAGATTTTCGACAAACACAAAATCGACGACCCGTTCCCCGGCACCGCCGTTCTGTCCCTCGACGTAGTGATGTGCCACGAGATTACCACGCCCATCGCCATAGCCGACCTGGAATGGCGCGGCAAAGACCGTGTGTTCGACGCCTCCAAAATCAAGGCGGTAATCGACCACGTGACGCCCTCCAAGGACTCCAAGAGCGCGGCTCAGGCCAAAATCCTGCGCGACTGGGCGCGGCGCCACGGCATCAAGGACTTTTTTGACGTGGGGAGTAACGGCGTCTGCCACGCCATCTTCCCCGAAAAGGGTTTTATCCGTCCCGGCTACACCGTGATTATGGGCGACAGCCACACCTGCACCCACGGCGCCTTCGGCGCTTTCGCCGCCGGCGTGGGCACAACCGACCTCGAAGTGGGCATACTCAAAGGCGTCTGCGCCTTTCGCCCGCCGGAGAGCATTCGGGTTGACATTACCGGCGCGTTGCCCAAGGGCGTCTACGCCAAAGACGTTATCCTCGAAGTAATCCGCCGGCTCACCGTAAACGGGGCGACCGACCGCGTGATAGAGTTCCGCGGCGAGACGGTGGACGCGATGTCGATGGAAGAGCGGATGACGCTCTGCAACATGGCGATAGAGGCCGGCGGGACAAGCGGCCTGTGTATGCCGGACAGGGTAACGGTTGACTATCTATGGCCGTTCATTTCGTCGGATTACAATAATAATATTGACGCGGCGGTCAAAGATTTCGCAGGGTGGCGCTCCGACGCCGACGCCTCATACGCCGCCGTATTAATGGTAGACGTCTCAAAACTCGAACCGGCGGCCACGGTAGGCTACAAGCCCGACCAGGTCAGGCCCGTTAAAGAACTGGGCGACGTGAAGATAGACCAGGTCTACATAGGCTCCTGCACCAACGGCCGCATATCCGACCTGCGTATCGCCGCGAGCGTTGTGAAGTCCGCGTTGACAAACGGTAAAAAGTTAGCCCCCGGCGTACGCGGCATAGTAAGCCCCGCGACCCCGGCAATCTACCGTCAAGCCCTGGAAGAGGGTTTGTTAGCGATTTTCATGGACGCCGGCTACTGCGTAGCCAACCCCACCTGCGGCGCGTGCCTCGGTATGTCAACCGGCGTATTGGCCGAAGGGGAGATATGCGTATCGACGACAAACAGAAATTTCAACGGGCGGATGGGAAAAGGAGGTATGGTGCACTTAGCCTCCCCCGCGACAGCCGCGGCAAGCGGGATTGCCGGAAGGCTTGTTAACCCGAGGGAATATTTGTAGCGGTTAAAATACCGATTAATGTTGCGTGATGTGAAATATATAGATTGCTTCGCTTCGCTCGCAATGACCGTCATTGGCTTCGCCGAGATAAACAAGTTGCGAGGAACGAAGCGACGAAGCAATCCAGTGGGATGTTATAGAATTGATATTGAATTTAAATGCGCGGGCGAACGCAGTTCGCCCCTGCAACGGAGGAAGAAATAAAATGAAGACATTCGGCGGCCCCGTACTCTTTTTAGACCGTTCCGACATCAACACCGACGAGATAATTCCGGCCAAGTACCTGACCGAGTCCAAAAAAGAGGCTCTCAAGCCCTACCTCTTAGAGGACTTGAAGTTAGACGGCTTTGACCCCGCCGGCTCGTGGCGAGGCCACGCCAAGGTAGTCGTGACCCGCGCCAACTTCGGCTGCGGCTCCTCCCGCGAACACGCCCCGTGGGCGCTGGAGGTGAACGACATCACCTGCGTGATAGCCGAGAGCTACGCCCGCATCTTCCGCCAAAATATGTTCAACGGCGGAATGCCGGCGGTTGAATTATCAGCCGGACAGATAGACGAAATCTTTTCGCTAACCAACAACGGCGATGTAACCTGTAATATTGACATAACGGGAAAGAAGCTGACTTTCACGAGCTCAAGCGGAATAACTAAACGTATTGATTTCAACCTGTCCCAATTCGACAACGCCCTGGTCGAGGCAGGCGGCTGGGTAGAATTCGCGGACGCAAGATATTAATGCTTTTATACTGCAACACAAAATAGGAAACACCGGACTATGGCCGCGACAACCGACGAACCACAAAGCCAAGACGCCGATGGCGGGGAGCAGAACCAAAAGCACGACGAGGGTTATAAATCCATATTGTCCGACATAGCCAACTTCCTGCACCTCCTGAGAAAGTACTTCCGCAATACCCCGTGGATTGCCGAACTATTATCAGGCGACATCGAAGCGGTGCGGATAGATAAAAGCTATATCACAAAAGAGTATAGACGTGTGGATTCCGACCTGATATACAAGTTGCGGAAAGGCGGCACCGACATATATTTTTACGTGTTGCTTGAATTGCAGTCTACAGTAGATTACACAATGCCGTTCAGACTGTTGCGGTATATGGTTGAACTGTTGAACGACATATTCCAAAACACGGATAAAACCGTGAGGGAGCGCAAGGATTTCCGGCTTCCCGCCATAGTGCCCATAGTCTTGTATGACGGGGACAATAGATGGACGGCGGTCAGGACGTATCGGGAATATACGGAAGATTATGATATTTTCGGCGACAATATCATAAACTTTAAGTATCTCCTGCTTGACCTGAACCGGACGGACGATGAGGCGATACTGCCGGTGGTGAAGCTGTTGGACGCGGTTTTCTCGTTAGCCAAAAT
>JAITCM010000067.1 GCA_031283085.1 Chitinispirillales bacterium
CCTTTATAGTCTGCCCATCCGGTTTTCGCCTTTAGTTTCTTGCCCGCGTCTCTCCATCTGTCCTTATAAGAACCGCCCGTCTCCTTTGCGCCGCCCGCCGCCGTCAACAAACTGTCCCACTCCTCGTATGTGGAAAGATGCCACCCGGCGGGGCAGGCGGTTTGCGCCGCGTACCAGTCGTAAAGCCGCCCAAACTTAACGCAGTTGGAATCGGCATCCCCCGAACACCATGAATGAACTGTCTTATGATTCATGTTTTGCGCCATCCAAACATCGCCGCCGATTTTCACCGCCCTGTACGTTTGGCAGTCTCTGGAGTCGGTGAACGACAGTGAGGCAGCTCCGGCGGAGTCCGTTGACTCGAACAGAATGTCCGCCGTCGCGCACCCGCCCTCCGCCGCGGTTTTGTCCGCTTCGTCCGCTACCCCCGCTACCAGCGCCGGCGCGGTAACTTTTTTGACGCACCCCGCGGCAATAACCGCCAATACTGCCGCCGCTATCAGCAGCGCTTGCCTGTGCCGATAAAACCGTTTCATAACAGGCTCCTTATTATTGATGATAAGTATAAATTAACATTCGCGCGGGGACTAATGGTAAAAATGGAAGGCTGTACCCGACAGCCACGCCAACACAAGGCACAGCGCCAACATGAGAAACGGCAGGAGGGAGATACGGTTAATTCCATTCATAGATTACAGCCCCTTCTCATGCCGCCTGGCGCGCTCAAGATTTTGTTTTATCAGTTCGTTGCCCGGCTCGATTTTCGCCGCCGCCTCAAAATCCGCGACGGCTCGGCTGTAATCGCCCATCCGGGCATACGCGCGCCCGCGATTACTCATGGATATGGCGTCTTTGGGGTTCAGCCGTATCGCCTCGCTGAAATCCGCGGCCGCTTGCTTATTGTCGCCCTTCCTAAGATACGCGCGGCCGCGCCCCGCGTGCGCAACGGCGCTTTGCGGTTCCATCCGTATAGCGTGACTGAATTTTGTAACGGCCAAATCATAATAGTAGCGGGCTTGCCCCTCGACCGTCGCTTTATCCCCATCGTCAAGAGCCTCAAAACCTCGTTTGACCGGCGTCCCGTCTTTTATCCCTTCCGCCAGCTCTTTTCTAATCTCCAGGAATGTTTTCGTTAATTCCCTGTTCGCCTCTTTGGATGTTTTTAACGTGCTCTTTTCGATAGATGCTATTTTTCCGTTGGAATCGGTTATATGCCCGGTATAGGTATAGTCAATCACTGCCGCGTCCGACAATCTTTTATTGAATATGAACCTGTATTCCGATTTTCCCATTTCCCCGAAATATATCACGCTAACAACCGAATCTTTTGTTGTGGCGTTTACGAATACCTGTACATTGGCGCCCTCGGATGAATAACCGAAAAACGTAAATTCCGCCACCTCGACAAGGTCGGCAGAATCCGGAGCCGAGTCTCCGGCGCTTGCTAAGGATTCCGATGCCGGCGTTACAAGAACAAGCGCGGTTACCGGCAACAACAGCGCGCGGAGGATGCGATTTGTGATTATCATGATAAGGCTCCTTTGTCGGGCGGCGCAGTGTTAAGGCATAGCGCCGACGCGAGAAACAGTGCGCGGATGGTACGGTTATTTGTTATCATACGGCGGCAACACAAGGCGGAAGCCGGTGTCGTAGCTGCTACCGCCGGGGGGGTAGTAGCCGCGGTCGTACACCCGGCAGGCCCTCCCGCCCCAGTAACAGCCACGCCCCACGCGGACGGTGCCTTCTTGGGGGCTGGTCGGGTTAGTCTGGTCGCCGGGGCCGTAATCCCTCATCCAATCGCCTACCGACTCCCACACATTGCCGGTCATATCGTAGAGCCCCAGTTCGTTGGGCGCTTTCGTCCCTACGGGATGAGTCTCGCCGCCGCTGTTGCCCTCGTGCCACGCAACGTCGTCGGGGTTGTCGCCGCCGGAGTATTTGTACCCTTTGCCGTTCGCCCCGCCGCGGGCCGCGTACTCCCACTCCGCCTCGGTCGGCAAACGGTAATTTTTTCCAGTCGCCGCGTTCAGCCGCTCAATAAACTCCTGCATATCGTACCAGCTGATATTGTTGACGGGGTAATCGTCCCCCTCCGCGCCGCCGGACGGGTTGCCATCCATTACCGCCATCCACTGCTTTTGCGTTATCTCGTATTTGCCTATGTAGAAATCTCCGAGTGTAACGTTGTGCAATGGTGAGGCATAGCGCAAATCTCTATCTTCACCGTCGGGGTATCCCATCTTAAACGTCCCGCCTTTTACGAACACCATCTCGATTTCCGGCTTGCCGCCTTTGGAGGCCGCACGTTTCGCCTTTTGCGCCGATGCCGGTTTATTCACGCCGTCCATGACGCACCTTGCCGAAAAACCGTTATCTTTGTCGGTGTCGAAATCGATTAATTCATCGGTGTAGCCGTTTATGCCCCGGACGTATGCGTTGTCGTTATCTTCCGCTTCCGTGGCTGTCCACCAAACGCCGTTGCCGCCGGCATCCTTGAAAGGATTATCGTCATCATGTGCCAAGCGGCCGCCGCCGGGCAGCGCCGAAAAACCGTAATCGTCCGTGCTGTTGCCGTCTTTATTGTAATGGTTGTCCCGGTTCCAATCAGTTTTCGCTTTCCAACCGGTCTTCGCTTTCAGCGTGTTTTCGGCGTAGGCATTGTTGTTGTCATCATCATTGTCAGAACGCTTTTTGCCGCCTGCCGCTTTCGTCAAAACATCCCACTCCGCGCTCGACGGCAGATGCCATCCGGCGGGGCAAGCCGTTTTCGCCGCATTCCAATCGTAGAGCCTGCCGTATGTCTTGCAGTAGGAATCGCTGTCGTTGTAGCACCAGGAATTTCCCGTTTTGTAATTCAGGTTTTGCGCCGTCCATACCTGGTTGCCTATTTGCGTTGTCCGGTATTTTTGGCCGTCCCTCTTGTCGGCAAGCGTGCCGGAAGCGCCGGGCGCCGCGCGGAAGTGGGCGGTGATTTCCATGTTTGAACGCACGGCAACGGTGGTAACCGCGGCGGTTGGGTCAGCGGCTTTGCCGCCGCTCCAATGGGAGAACACGTACCCGCTCTTCGGGGTTGCGGTTATAGCGGCCGTTTCCCCGGCTTTGAAGGATGTTTTGCGCGGGCTGCTCGACACCGTCCCGCCCTCTAAGGCGTTTAGTGTCAGCGTTCCGCCTTCATCCATAATGCACCTCACCGAATACCTGTCGCTCTTTTCGGTGGCAAGCCCGCTCAACCTGTCTTGATGGAGTGTGAGCCTCGCGTTCACGACGTCGCCGTACATTTTCGTAGTCGTCCACCAAGCGCCGAAGATGTTGTAATTCTCGAACCGCTTGGGCTCGCCGCCGCCGGGCAGGGCCGAAAAGCCGTAATCATCCGTGCCCTTGCCGCGGTAGCCGCCGTCCCCTGTCCAGCCGCTTGCCGCTTTCAGTTTCTTGCCGACTATGTCGGCGCTACCCGCGTGAACGGCCAGCGAGTTCCAATCGTCAAACGAGGGCAGTTGCCATCCGGCTGGGCACACATCCTGCGCCGCGTCCCAATCGTACAGCCTCCCGTACTTCTCGCAGTTGCCGGCATCTTCGCCAAGGCACGATGACACGCCTTCCGCCGGTTTATAATCCAGGTTCTCCGCCATCCAGGTTCTGCTGCCGATTTTTACCGTTTTGTACTCTTTCCCGTCCCGAACGTCGGTAAGCGCGCCGTAATCAATCCGCCGGAATTTCGCGGAGACGGCAGTGTCCGACAATACGGTAATGACGGTAACCAGGTCGGCGGAATCCGCGGCGCGCCCGCCCGTCCAGCCGGCGAAAGCGTGCCCGTTCTCAGGGGTGGCGGTGAGCGTAACCTTTTCCCCGGCGGCATAAGAATCCTTGCGCGGGGAGGCGGTGAGCGCCCCGCCGCTTCCGGCGGTCAGCGTAAGTGTGAACGAGCCGCGCTCCCCCGCTTTAACGATTACGCCGTCGTCGCTCACGCATCTCACCGAAAACCCTTCCTCCTTGAAACTGGTGCCGACGAACGAGAAGTCACTAAGCATCTCCATTCTGTACGCGCTGGAGCCGTTGTTCTCCTTAGACGTCCACCAGGTGCCGCTTTCGCCGGGTTCCATGTAATCGCCGCCGCCGTAACGCTCGCCGCCCGCGAGGGCCGAAAAACCGAAATCATCCGTGCCGGGGCCGCCCAGGGAGCCGTCCTTGCCCTTATAGGTTTTCCAGCCGTATTTCGCTTTCAGTTTCTTGTCGGCGGCGACCCAGCGGTCCCAACCGTGCTCGCCCTCCTTTTCCGCCCCCCTTTTGCCGCCCGCGGCGACTACTAAACTGTCCCATTCCTCGGCGCCGGGAAGGTGCCACCCTGCGGGGCACACGGTTTGCGCCACGTCCCAGTCGTACAGCCGCCCGAATTTAACGCAGTTGGAGTCGGCATCCCCCGAACACCAGGAATCATCCGCTTCATAGTTCAGGTTACGCGCCATCCAAATATCGCCGCCGATTTTCACCGCCCGATACTTTTGGCAGTCCCTGGAGTCGGTGAACGACAGCGCCCCCGCCGGGTCTGTTGATTCAAACAGTATATCGGCCGCCGCGCACCCGTCCTCAGCCGCGACGCCGTCTGCCGCCCCCTCCGCAGGCGCGGTAACTTTTTTGACGCATCCGGCGGCAATAACCGCCGACACGGCCGCTACAATCAGCAGCGCTTGCCTATGCCGATAAAACGGTTTCATAACAGGCTCCTTATTATTGATGATAAGTATAAATTAACATTTGCGCGGGAACTAACGGTAAAAATGGAAGGCTGTGCCCGACAGCCCACGCCGCCGCAAAGCACAGCGCCAACGCGAGGTACAGAGCGCGGAGGGTACGGTTATTGATGAACATGGGAGGTCTCCTTTGCCTAATGTTCCATCGCCGATACTATCGGGTAAACGTTTGGGTCATAGTTGGCCGAATAGCTTTCATAGCAATCTTCCTCGTTTATATAAACTTTATACAATTTGCCTCGGTAAAATTCAAATGTACGAGTGGGAATAAATTCTTCCCCGTCGAAACCGCATTCTTCGGCTTTCAGTTTTTGGGAAAACGTTTTGAACCCGTTTGACGAATCTTTATCCGATACCTCACTCAAAACCGACTCTTCGGAGGTCGAATACAGTTGTTTGATATGTTCAACGCTTGTGCCCCACGCGGCGTTATCATATCCCGTTTTTAATGAATATTTGGGCGAAGAAAACACCTGTTCCGGAGATTTCATTTGAGATTTGACCGAGTCTATTCGATTCTCAACGCCAAAGTCAAAATATTTGACGCGAACCATTGAACCCAAGCCGTACCCACTGAGTGTTATGTATGATTCGGCTTTGTAATTCCACGTATAATTGAAGGTTTTTCCGTATAGCAGACTCCTGTCGACAATACGAGACGCGCATAGTTTGTTTATAATGGAATCTAAGTCCGTAAAATCGACAAAGTCTATATAGTCTATATCAATCCGATACAACTTATCCCGAAAAAAACAATACGTTGCTTTTTCCCAGCCGCGTTTCGGCGCCGTTAGTTCAAAGAATTTTTTTTCGATGATTTTATCCAGGGAATCACCGAAGTCCGCCATTTCGTTCATGTTTTTGTATTTTTGTCTTACGGTTTGAATATCCGCGCCTAAAAGAATCTCTTCCGGGGTAAGCGTTTCGAGGGGAACCGCCGCGATATCCGCAGGATTTTTCGCTTCGTTTGCGATGTCTTCGCTATCACAATGGTCTTCACAGTAGGCGCATGAGGTGTCTTGCGCCGCGGATTCCGCGAGCGCTTTCTTTTTTTGCCTGTTATCGCTCCAATCATAAAGAGCCTTATTGAGCATATTGCCGGCAACTATTACCACTGACACCTCGGTCGCCACCATCGCCAGCGCCGCCGTCATCAACAAATCCCGCCCATAGCGTTGAAACTTGTCCATACGACGCACCTTTCGTAAATGTTGCGCGCCCCCGTGCGTTTTGCCCGTAGAATCAATATAATTAATGGGCATCGGCGGCGGGGCGGTTTTGTAGCGCAGCTTCTCACACCGTGAAAATTTTTATTTTAAGCATTGACATTTTAAATCCCGGAATCTATTTTATATGTAAGCAGGATATATCTATCATAAACGCGGATAAGTGACAATGGCGGATAAAATTATAATCGTTAAATCGGCGTTCAAGCATGGTTATTCCCAAAACGACATAGTACGGGCAATTGAGACGAAAGTTTATGACGGGTTATTGATAGGAGAAGATGATATATATGCCATTATTGGATTTGATACCGCCGCTAATCCGATAGAGGTTTTTTATAACAGTATTGACGATGAAACGATTAAGGTCTTTCACGCAATGGCCTTGCGTGACAAAGTAGCATCCCAAATGTACACAAAGGAGTAATTATGCGCGACATGACCGAAGAAGAATATGATGCCCTTGACGAGCGTCTAACCGACACCGTCCCAACGCTGGGTCCTAATGGGACAGGCTTTTTTTCGCGCAAGGGTTTTCAGGTAGTCGGCCTTGACGAGAATACCGCCAAAATTCTCAACGCGAAAGCAATAGCCTCACGGCAAACACCCTCTGAAATTATTGCTTCCATGCTCCGTAGAGAGTTGGCTGTGCCGTAACGCCGCCACGAGCAACAGCGCGCGGATGGGACGGCTCCTTTGCGGACGAGGATAGGGAATAAGGGTAACATATCAGTTGCCGTCCCTAACGCAACGAACCGATGACGCGAATTCCTTGTAGTGATTGTCCATGCCCACGTAGCCGCCGTAGTAGCCCATGCCCCGGATGTACGCACTACCCCGACTGTACTCAGTGGCCGTCCACCAGTAGCCGCCGAACCTGCCGTTGGGCAGTACTTCATAAGTGAACTGATTGGAGCGGTTAATACGGCGAGAGTGTATGCCTTTTAAGTTGCTTAACAGTTCTTCGTAGTGATGTCCCGGCGTGTCCTCATACGGGTCACGCTCGACCACATCAAGAAATTCGGCCAGTTTGGGGGCAAAACCGTTTTTTGTAAGAACCTCGTGGTCTTTCTTGGCTTG
>JAITCM010000069.1 GCA_031283085.1 Chitinispirillales bacterium
GTCATATTTGAGTTCAAGGTAGCCGCCAAAGAGGACGGTTTGGACGCGGCGTGCGAGAAAGCCCTTAAACAGGTCGAGGAAAAAAAGTACACCGCGAAGTGGGAGAGCCACGGCTATAAAAACATTGTCAAATACGGAATCGGCTTCTACAAGAAGAGGTGCAAGATAATGAAAGGGTGAAATGGTGGTAATCGAAATGGGCAAACTCGGCGACCGCCTGAAAAAATCGGCTGAGAGCTTATCATGGCTCGAGGCGTGGTCTCTGTTTTTCAATACGGTAAAACCGCCGGAACCTACGCCGGCGTCAGCGTCTCATTCATGCTCCCTGTGCGGTATCCCAACAAGTCAACTGACACGTATGTAAATCCGTACTCCTTTATTTGCGCGTAAATCTTCTCCCTGTTTTTTCTGTCGGCCAGTATCAAAAAGCCAGCCTCGTCCGTCTCAATCCGCGCCAACCCGCCGTGGTGGCGTACCCGTACCTGTTTCAATCCCATGTCCAATAGAAACTGTTCGGCCTTATCAACCGTATTCAATTTTTCCGGCGTGATGCGCTCTCCGTAGGGAAAGCGTGAGGCCAGGCAGGCAAACGGGGGTTTGTCCCACACCGCGAGCCCCATATTTTTTGATAGCAGGCGTATCTCCGCCTTTGTCAGTCCGACATGGCGCAGCGGGCTCTTTATCCCCTGCTCCCTGACAGCCTCAAGGCCGGGGCGGTAGTCGCCTTCGTCGTCAACATTGGAACCCTCGGCAATGTGCTCAATGCCCTCTTCCTTCGCTATCGCCCGTATCCCGGCGAACAATTCGGTCTTGCAGAGGTAACAGCGGTTGACCGGATTTTGCGAGAAACCGTCGATACGCAGTTCGTCGCTATCGCATACAATATGGCGTATGCCCTCGCTTTCGCAGAACGCGGACGCCGCCGTCAATTCCCGTTGCGGAAAGGTGGGGGAACGGGCGGTAACGGCTATGGCGCGGTCAAGTAAAACGTCGTGCGCCGTTTTAAGGAGAAAAGTCGAATCGACCCCGCCGGAAAAGGCCACGGCCACGCCGCCGAGGGCGCGCAGGTATTGCCGCAGGCGTTCATGTTTTTCGGACGCTATTGCCATATTATCGGTATTGATGGTAATTTACTCCTTAAAAGTAGTCATCGGCTCATTTCGACTTCGCTCAATGAGCGGTCGGACATCAATCCGTATTAACCCAATCCGGTAACGGCGGATTTCAACCGTTCTAAAGCCGTATTGACCGCCGACCTCGGACACGCCGCGTTCATCCTTTGGAACCCCTCGCCGCCCAAGCCGAACACGGGGCCGTTGTTGAGCCACAGCTTCGCCTTATTGGTGATAAAGTCGTTTAGCCCGCGCACCGACAGCCCAAGTCCGGCGCAGTCGAGCCACGCGAGATACGTGCCCTCCGGCTCTATTAACTTGACCTTTGGGATATGCGTCCGCAAAAAATCCCCTGTCAGCGATATGTTGCCGGCGAGATAGGCAATCAACTCATCGAGCCACTCCGCCCCCCCCTCGTAGGCGGCCTGGCACGCCGCCAGGCCCATGAGCGGCGGCTGGCTAAGCCCGACGCTCGCGTACTCCCTTTCAAAAGCGCCGCGCATTGCCTTGTCGGATATAAAGATATTCGCCAACTGCAAACCGGCAAGGTTGAACGTCTTAGACGGCGCGGTACAGGTTATCGTTATGCCGGCAAAACGCTCGTCGAGGCCGGAGAAGACCAAATGCCTGTGCCCCTCGTAGATAAAATCCTGGTGGATTTCGTCTGCGATAACGGTTACGCCGTGGCGCAGGCAAATCTCGCCCATGCGCAAGAGTTCGTCGCGTGTCCAGACACGCCCCACGGGGTTATGCGGATTGCACAGTATAAACATCCCGGCCTGCTTAGCCTTTTCCTCAAAATCCACAAAATCAATACCGTATCGCCCGTCGCCGCCGTAGACGAGTTGATTTACAAGCAGCTTGCGCTTCGTATCCTTTACAGCGGATTCAAATGGATAGTAGACCGGCTGCTGTATGAGCACCCCGCCGCCCGGCTTTGTCAGGGCGCGGATGGCGACGTATATGGCGTTCACCACTCCGGGCGTTATGGAGAGCCACTCGCGCCGGATATGCCAATCGAAGCGTTTTTCAAACCATCCCTGTACGGCGGAAAAATAGGGGGCGTCCGGCTCGGAGTAGCCGAAAATGCCGTGTTTTACGCGTTCGACCAAGACGTCTAAAACGCAGGGCGGGGCCGGGAAATCCATATCGGCGACCCACATCGGCAACACGTCCGCAGGTTTTTTGCGGGAGGCGGGGTCGTGCTTTATACTGTAGCCGTAGGCTATTCGGCGGTCTACGGGTTTATCGAAATTGAAGCTGCGATTAGTTAATTCCAAGATGGTAATCCCTTGTTATTAAAGTCATTATACAGTCTGTCCTACTAAAAATTTATCATCATTCCATTGCCTGTTTTAAATCAGCAATTAAATCGTCCGCCGCTTCCACGCCTACGGACAGCCGCAGTAATCCCGCGTTAATCCCCCGCACGTTCCTCTCCTCCTCCGGCATATCGGCGTGCGTCTGCAGCATGGTGTATGTTATCAGGTTCTCCGTGCCGCCTAAGTTTTCCGCTATGTTTGTCAATTTTTCACCGGCAAGATTTTTTTAAAACGATTCCACCCCGGAGCCCGTTTATACGCGTTCATGCTTAATGCCGGAATGTACAGGGCGGCGTCTTCAAGCCAATTCTCCTTAACAAACTCTTCCACACCCGCAATAAAGGGAGGAATAGGATTCAAAATTGTGACGGAAATCAAGCTGCTGCAACCTGAAAACACCCCATATTCGATAGCCGTCACGCTATCGCCAATGGTAACGGAAGTTAGCTTGTCACTGCGAAAAAAAGCCCCTATTCCTATAAGCTCCACGCTGTTAGGGATAGTGACCGACATCAAGTTGTCGCGTGCCGTAAACGCGTAATTACCGACATATGTTACGCTTTTCGGAACGGTATATGCCGTATCTTTCCTGTTTCGCGGATATTGTATCAATGTGGTTTTGTCTTTATTAAACAGCACGCCGTCAACGGAACAATAATTAGGGTTATCCGGTACTGCTATTATGGAGTCGACGTCAGAAAACGCCATGTCTCCGATATAAGCCACGTTGTTGGGGATAACGACGGAAGGCAAATTATTGCCGCAAAACGCACAGTTCCCTATTGCTCTCACGCTACCGGATATAACGACGGAAATCAGGCTATTATCCTCGAAAGCACGGCGCCCGATAGTTCTCACGCCGTTGCCAATGATGACGGAAGTCAGATTACTATTGAGAAACGACTCTCCTCCGATATGTTTCACACTGTTGGGGATAACAATGGACGTCGACGTCAGGCCGGAACAACCGTAAAACGCGAATTTTCCTATACTAATCACCCCCTCTTCAATAACCAAACCGGTAATTGAAGAAGTATCGTAAAACCACGGAGGTACGCTGTAACTGGGAGGACAAATACCGATACAATAATCCTCCATATTTCCTCTCGTTGAATAATAAGTATCGTCCGATTTGATTTCAACAATATCCATATCCGCCCTAACAACGAGCGTTCCGTTTTGCGAGAGCGTGACTATCGTACCATTAGATTTCCACGATTTAACCTGTGTACGCGCTTTTACGATTGTCCAAATTCCTACCAACAAGCAAATCGACAGCATTCCGACGAATGCCCATATCGCGATATTAGACTGACCGGATCTCTGTACGGTTATAGTCATTATCTCGACGGTCCTTCGGAACTGTTCAAAACCCACTCTATTTTATCTTTTTGTTTAGCACTTAACGTTCCAACTGCCCAATTTACCGGTATAACTTTTGGGGAAATTGAATTTTCATGTTTTGCATATATTTCATTATCTGAAAATTTAAAGCTTCCGTCATTGAGGCTACTAGGCTTACTAATACCTCCATGAGAATGCACAAATCCTCTACATACTCCAAAATCTTTAAGCGAACTATCCGCATCAACACTTACCCGTTCTTTCGGATTCATATTGCCCTTTCCATGTCTCCTCCAAGATAACCTAAACATTCCTGACTTTTCATATATAGCTATACCATATTCCCTGTAGTCCCCCCAAAATTTTCCATAATCATTTATAACATCACCGGCGATATATTTATCATATTCATCTCCTTCAAGAATAGAAACAAGAAATATCTCTTTACATGCCACCTCCACCGCATCCTCCAATGTACAATACGGATAATCCATCGTGTCGACCTGATTCGGCACTCTCGGATCGCCTTTCTCCACAGAAACATATTCTTTAAGACGATATTTAGGAACGCCGTAAACTTCTTCTCTGATCACCGAACTTACTCTACTGCCCATCATCGTTACCGTCCAACATTTTGGCTGATTACTCATTTCGTTTCTCCTATTGCCTGTTTTAAATCCGCAATCAAATCCTCAACCGCTTCCACGCCTACGGACAGCCGCAGTAATCCCGCGTTAATCCCCCGCGCGTTCCTCTCCTCCTCCGGCATATCGGCGTGCGTCTGCAGCATCGGGTACGTTATCAAACTCTCGGTACCGCCAAGGCTCTCCGCGTATTTTATGATTTTTACCCGCTCCAATGTTCTGGCCGCCGTCTCCGGGTTTTTGAGCGAAAAGGATATCATCCCGCCGAATCCGCTTGCCTGGCGGCGCGAAATTTCGTATCCGGGGTGATCGGGCAGGCCTGTGTAGTAGACCCTGTCAACCGCGCTATGGTCTGTCAGCCACTTTGCGATGACCATGGCGCTCTCCTGCATACGGTCCATGCGGACAGCCAGCGTCTTTATTCCTCGAACGATTAGGAAGCTGTCGAAGGGCGACAGGCACGCGCCGACCGTCTTGGCGATAAAAATCAGGCGCTCGTACAACCCCGGATTGCTCGTCACGAGTATTCCCGCCAACGTGTCGTTGTGCCCGCCCAAATACTTTGTCCCGCTGTGCAGGACAATGTCGGCGCCCAACTTTAACGGGCGCTGGCAGTACGGCGTGAGGAACGTATTGTCGACGACCAGCGTCAACTTGCGCCCACGCGCTATCCGCGACACCGCGGCGATGTCTATAACATGCATCATTGGATTGGTCGGCGTCTCTATGAATATGGCCTTCGTCTCCGGGCGAATCGCTTTTTCGATACCTTCTAACGTGTTGATGTATGTGAAGTTAATGCCGTTCTTTTTAGAAATATGCTCGAAGAGTCGGTATGTGCCGCCATAGAGGTCGTCCGGCGCCACGACGTGGTCGCCCGGCAAGAAGAGTTCCATGAGCGCCATGACCGCCGCCATGCCGGAGGAGAACGCTATCGAGTATACCCCGCCCTCCAACGCGGCCATCGTGTACTCCAAATGCTCCCTGGTTGGATTGAGGGTACGCGAGTAGTCGAAGCCCGTGCTCTTCCCTACCCCCGGATGCGCGAACGTCGCCGACGCGAATATCGGGACGGCGACCGCGCCGGTATTGTCGTAACGCTTGTCGCAACCGTGTACGCAGATGGTGCGGATATCCATACGGTTTAATCGTCCTTGCCGTTGTCTTGAATTATGAACTTTCAAATAAACGACGGAGGCGCAACGCGCCGCGCCCCCGCCGCGTCAATACAAAAATAATACAAATCCACGCCCAATAATCAAATTCCTTCAAATAACACCGAGCTCAGGTAACGCTCGCCGGTATCGGGAAGGACTACCACTATGGTCTTGCCCGCGAATTCCGGCAAAGCCGCCAACCTGACCGCGGCTTTCGCCGCCGCGCCGGAACTTATTCCGCAGAAGATGCCCTCTTCCTTAGCTAAGCGGCGGGCGAACTCAACCGCCTCCGCGGAAGCGACCGTCTCGACCCTGTCCACTAAGCTCAGATCGAGGTTCTTGGGGACGAAACCCGCGCCGATGCCCTGTATCTTGTGCGGGCCGGGCTTGACCTCCTGCCTGTTCAGCGTTTGAGTTATAACCGGCGACTCCTCCGGCTCAACCGCCACGGAGATTATCTTCTTGCCCTTAGTATTCTTAATGTACCGCGAGACGCCCGTGATAGTCCCGCCCGTGCCGACGCCGGCGACGAACACGTCCACGGCGCCGTTAGTGCTTTCCCACGTCTCCGGGCCCGTCGTCTTTTCGTGGATGGCGGGGTTGGCCGGGTTCTCAAACTGCTGAGGGATGAAGTACTTGTCCGGATTCGCCGCCCGAAGCTCCTCCGCCTTCGCGATGGCGCCCTTCATGCCCTGCGCCCCCGGAGTCAACTCCAGATGCGCCCCGAAAATGGCCAGTACGCGCCTACGCTCTATGCTCATCGTCTCCGGCATGGTCAGGGTTATGGGATAACCCTTGGCCGCCGCCACGTAGGCAAGGGCGATACCCGTGTTCCCCGAAGTGGGCTCCAAAATCGACACCCCCGGCTTCAGAACGCCGCGCTTCTCCGCGTCCTCGACCAGCGCCGCGCCGATACGGCATTTTACGGAAAAGGTCGGATTACGCGCCTCTATCTTCGCCAGCACCGTCGCCTTGGCGCCGCCCGCCACCCTGTTCAACCGCACGAGCGGGGTGTTGCCGATAGACTCGGCATTGTTTGAAAAGACTCCCATACAGCACACTCCTTTATTGATGTTAATGTTACGGTGAATGCCGAGTTCATACGGATTGGCGCCCGTTAATACCACGTAAACGCCGGCCGCCGCAGACCTGTACCTTAATATACTATAAAACATACCTGTTAACTATATATATTAAGATAATATATAACAGCCGCCGCTGTCAAGGCGAATTTGATTTTTTTTGTTTTTTTATTTTTTGACTTTAACCGGCAACCCATATTATTTTAGAAACACCGCTAAGTTTTCGCCCGGGTGGTGGAACAGGTAGACACTGGGGACTTAAAATCCCCTGGCTTTCACGAGCCGTGCCGGTTCGATTCCGGCCTCGGGCAAGACTTCCGGCGCAGATACCGTGAGACTGTTTCAAATTTTATGTAAATGTTTTTTTAAAAGTTGTGACTTTCTGGATTGCTTCGCTACGCTCGCAATGACGGTCATTGCGAGCGTAGCGAAGCAATTCAGTTATATCAACCAAAACCAATTTACACAGATTTTGAGACAGCCTCGATACCTTATAATATAAATGATGGCGCCGACAACGGCGTTAAAAAGACCGGCGCTTCCGTTTTATTATGAACCCATTAATTCAGCTTAATCTTCCCCCCCTTGACCTTAACCTCCTTCTTCCCGCCGACAAACGTCTCCTCGCCTGTGTTGACAATGATATTTTTCTTGGCTCCGACGACGGTTTTCCCTTTTCCGCTGATGGTTATGTTTCCGCCGGCGCTGATGGTTATGTCTCCGGGGGAGTCTAAGGTGATGCTCTTCTTTTTCCCGTCCAATACGAACTTATTCTTCCCCTCCGCGTTGCAAAGCGTGATGGTGTCCTTATCGTTGTCCATCTCTATCGTGCCGTCGTTCCCGCTTGTCGTCAGGATGATTTTGCCGCCGTCCGTCTCCAAAACAATGCTGTTTATCGTTTCCAAAAGGTCGTTTTTAGCCTTGTTCAGCAAATCCTTTGCGTCTTTCAGCAATTTTTCGCGGCTCTCTTTTTTGAGCACCTTCCACTCTCCCTTTTTGACGGCGTCCAACACTTCCTCGGCCTTTTTTTTCAGATTGCGCAGGACAGTTCTTACTTTTGGCGCGTTGCCGACCACGATGTTGTTTTTCAGGTCGCTCAATTCTATTGAATTGCCCCTCGGCGTCCTTATGGAAATCTCGCGTTCGATATCGTTCATCTCAACTTTTAACATGGTCGACGTAATAAGGTTTATTCCGCACTCCGATTTATTGACATCCTCTTTGAGGGAAATTTCCTGACCGTACGCTTTCATGACGGCGGAAAACTCCTTATTATCCAGCGAAAGCTCGCTTTTTTCGATATTGTCATTAACAACCGCGCCGGTCTCTGGAAGCCCGATTTTTTCCAGCGATATTCTCTTCACGATATCCACCGCCGTGTTTGCCGCGGTTAAAACCGGTTTTATTCTGCTCAGTACGCCCGGCTTGCCGTCAACTTTAGGCGTTGACAGAGTAACGGTCTTTCCTTCCGGAGCGTCTTCCATGACAAGTTCGTTGCCGCCTACGGTATGCAGCGTAACCGTCTCTTTTTTCTCCTCGTCGCTCATAACGAGCCCATGGCCGGCGATGGTGCGCATAACAATCTGCGCCAGCCCTTTCAGGTCTTCCATAATGAGCTTATGGCCATCCGTGGTGCTCATGGCTATCCTCGATTTATCCTTCTCGTCGTCCATGACGAGTTCATTGCCGCCCGATGTGCGTATGACGTTTTCCGTCCTGTTCTCACTGTTTGAGACCGACCGTGCGTTGGCGTCGGGCAGCAGCCCCAAGCCTATGGGCTTGTCCGGGTTTCCGTCCACATAGCCAAGTATCATCTCCGAATCTTTTTTGGACGGGAAGTGGACGCCGTAGCCGTTCCCGCCCGATATCTGCGACAGGCGGATGTCCTTTGTCGCGCCGTACCCCGGCGTTTCGGAGATGTCGTATGGGAGTTTGACGCGGTATCTCCCGATATCGTCGATGTTGGGCAGGTCGTCTCCCAGCGCGTCGACAGGCGCGGTAATAAGCCCGGAGGCTACAGGCGGCTTCGCTCGCAGCGGCGGGGCATACGATTTCCCGGTTGAATCGATACAGCGAAAATGGTTGTTGTAGGTATATTCAATGTTACCGCTCCCCTCCCCGCCATATCCGCCCTCGTGCTCCACGGAGAGCAGCAAAAACTCGCCCACGCCGTCAATGAAAATTATCCGCCCCGCCCGAAACGCCGCGCACCTGCCGCTGCCGAAGGTTTGTAAATTCTCAGTTTGCAGCCGCGTCAGGTAGAGCGACGCCAAACGCTTGCCCTCCTCGTCGTTTTTGAACGTGCCGCCGTACTCGTACACGCGCCCCCACACGCCGTCCGACTTGCCGGCGTACTCGGAGACGCCCTCAGGAAACGTTTCCGGTGTGCGGTAGTTTTTGTTGCGCAGTCTAACGCTTTTGGGGATAACCGCGGATACGGAGGTTAGCGCGTAGACCGACTCGCCGAACTCATCGCCGTACAGATATTCCTGCCGCGGCACTGCCGAGCCGTCCGCGGAACCGCCGGCGTCCTCCGGCTGAACCGAAATCCGCGCTTCTCCTTTGTCGTCGCGCAAACGCCTTTCGGTCTCCGCAAAACCGATATTCTCCACAAATGGGATATTGCCGGCCGCCTTGGGAAAACCGGCGAAAGCATCGGTAATGACCGCGCTCCCGTCGTCGGCAAAGTAGTACCATATCCCGTTTTGCTCCATGAGCCGCGAGATAAAATTCAGGTCGCTTTCCTGATACTGCACGCAAAAGTCCATCTCCTGATTCGTACGGTTGCCGCAGTCGTACTTAAAGACGCAGCGCGCCTCCAACCCCGCCTCCCTGACAACCCGTTTGATTATATCAACCACTTTCAGCTTCTGGAAGACTCTGTTGCCGATGTTCAGCGACAGGAGTTCCATCCACGGAACCAGGCGGATAGCGTAGACGGGCTTCGACCGGAGCATCCTCTTAAACTCCGAGACGACACCGTCGTATCCGGCGATATCGCCGTTCTTATCACGTATCAGTTCAAGACGGCACGGTTTGCCGAGAACGCGTTCAACCGTAAGCGCCGGTACCTGACCGGATGTCCGCGCCGACTCGGAGGGCTGAAACTCTATGTCAAACGAGTACGTCGCGCCGATAGCGTCTATGCCGCTAAACTTCGTCACGGTAAACGCGGACGACGGGTAGTCGGCAATGGAAATGAGAAATTTTGCCGAGTTTGCCTTGGGCGTGGCTGATGCCATCTATTACCTCCGTATTGTTTTTAGGCGCTTCCGACATTAATGAACACATTTTGCCGCTACTTTCCCACCACAATTCCTGAAGAGCCTGTTTTTATTGTTGATAATTACAACGGTACGACGAGAGATACTTCAATACAACGAGAGTAATTCAGGCACGACGCGAGAAACATCCGTACAATGAGAATAATTCAGGTACAACGAAAAACATCCGTATTTAAAACCCGACAAGCAACGACACTATGATTGCCGGGCTTGAAATATCCGTATAAAACTGCATCGCCGCGTCCAGCTTGATATCGACATTGTCAAAGGCCGTCGCGACCCCGACTCCCAATGACAGCGTGTTCACGGAACTCTTCCGGTAGGTATCGTCGCGTTCGCCGCGGAAGACATCCGACATCTTCTCGACGTCCATCATGCTAAACACGTACCCGCCCCTTACCCAAAACGTCCCGGCGACTACCGTATACTCAAACGCCGGCTCAAAGTTCGTGTAGTCCCCGTTGAACCTGTTCACGTCGAGCGCTATGCGGAGGCTGGGGATATGCCTGGGAACGAAGGCGACCCCGGCCTCGACGCCGTATGGCATCTCGTACTCGTTCCACTCTCCCCAATAACCGGAGCGCATAAAGCCGAGGTTTCGCAGGGCCACGCCGTAGGCGACGCGGTCGTTTCTTTGCCGGTATTGCGCGCCTATGTCAAACGCAAACCCGTCCGCCGAGTAACTCTCATCGGCGGCGCCTATATAATGGTAGGCGCCCTTGAACGCCCCGCCAACCGCGATACCGGCGCCGACGGTTCTCGCCCACCCCACGCCAAGCGCCGTGTAGCTGCTTCTCGCGCGGTCGTCGGTAAGGAAGCCGTCCTCATATATCACATTGAAGTCGCCCGACGTCAACGCTACCAGGTACGGCGCGAAAACACCGTACCTGGTAGGCATGGCGACCCCTATCGGATAACCCCACACATCCATCATCACCTGACGGTACCCACCCATTACCTGCGTACCGCTTACGTAACCGACCGCGGCGGGATTGGAGAGAACACCGTAAAGCCCATTCTGAACGGCGCAAGCCGCGCCGCCCATAGCCATAGAACGGGCGTCGTACCCCATAACAAGAAACGGAAAGGCGACGGTACCGGCGTCGGCGTTTTGTGACGACGCGGGCGGCGCCAAGAGGGTGATTATCATGAGCGAAAGGGATAACACGGATACGACAGGCGATACCGCCCGCCGCGCGCGCCCCATCCGGATAATCCGCAAAATCAGTTTCACAGTATCACGCATTAATATGTACCGCCATCCCTTATGTCAATTATAACGTAACGTTAAATGTATTTTTATGGAATAATATACCGGCATCATTCGATTTCTTATTTACCGCCCGATGATGACCGACTCGTACTTAACATTAATATAATTCCTGCCGCCCTGTTTGAACGTAATTTCCCGCGCCGCGCCGTTTTTAAAGTTCGCGAACAATATTGAAAACTTGCTCCCGTCGATGTTGTACCGAAATATCACCGACTCCAGCTGCAACGGCCTCCCCTTTTTGCCCTTGAGCTGCGCGCGTACCGAGAGCGTGTCGGAATTCCACACCGCCGTCGCCTTGCCCGGTGATTTTTTACGCTGCTTCAGGGAATCCGGAACGGCCGGCAGTTCCCTGAATACCTCCGGCATTGCGCCTGTCAGGGCATTTATGAACTGCCCGTACGTGAAATTCTCGGCGCAGGGAAAAGACACGCCCGCCATCTTTTCGCCGTAGGTAAACTCTTTCACCTCTTTATCGACTTTCACGCTCCCCTTAAAATCCTCCGCCGCTATTGAGGCCACCGCGGCGCCGAAAGGCGAGTAGAACAGCGCCTTAACATATCCGTCGTTTCTGCGGTGCGCCTCAATCTTGCCGGAGGCTTTAGCGCCGCCGCCGGACATACTGACGTCGCCGTACCCCTTAAACTCGGTTAGCTCCGGCTTACGCAATATGGAATCTATCGCCGCGTCGTCGACTGCGAGAGCCGGCCCACCGGCGCCGCCATTCTTGACGGTACCGGCGCAACCCACCGTCATAACGGCGACCGCTACGGTTAACAGCAAGCTCTTTTTCAACTATTGCCCCTTTTTACCGCGCATCAGGTTCTTTATCTCGCCCAACCGTTCCTTTATCCGCTTAGCATCCTCCGTCTTCAATTCGAGGCTGCGTTTGTAGGCGCCCTCCGCGGCCCTGTAATCTGAAAGTTTGAAATATATGTCGCCGATATGCTCGTAGGGTACCGGGTCGTTGCGCACGCTCTCCTGCTCCAACGCCCTGTTCATATAGTGCAACGCCTTTTCGTAATCGCCCATTTGATAGAAGACCCACGCGTACGAGTCTAAATACGCCCCGTTGTCGGGGTCTTTTTTGAGCGCCGCCTCTATGAGGGCCTTAGCGCTGTCCAACATCATTCCGGCCTCCGCCCACATATAGCCGAGATAATTTGCCGCCTGCGCGTCGCCGGGGTGTATGCGCAACACGTGCCCAAACGCCGCGGCCGCCTCGTCGATGCGTTTCCGTTTCTCGAGGATACTGCCTATTTCGAACCACGAGTAGTAGTCGGTCGGGTCGATTTCCGTCGCCTTTTTCAGCGCGGCGACCGCCTCGTCGTGTTTTTCGCGCATATTCAGGACATACCCGCGAAACCTCCACCCCTGCGCGGAATTCGGGAAAGCGGCGGTGTACTCATCCACAACGCGGTTCGCTTTCTCTTTGTCCTTCGCTAAGATGTATATGTAACAGAGCTCTTTCCATGCCTCCTCGTACCGCGGGTCTAAGGCGAGCGCCGCCCTGAATTCAGAGTCCGCCCTGTCAATCCTTTTGGTCTGCGAATAAACGAGCCCCCGATAGAGATGCAACTCAGGCTTCCCTGCGATATCCTTACCGTCGTCGTCCGCAAGAATCAATTCGTCAAAAATTTTTTCGGCCGCCGCGTACTCCTTCGCGTGAAAAAGCAGAAACGCCAAGCCGCGCCTGTATACGGGGGCGACGGACCCCAACGCCGTGAGCCGCTTATACAGGGCAATCGCCTCCGGATACCGCTCCTTCACCAGCCAAATATGCGCCAGCGTGCGCAACGCGTCCTCGTTGAGCGAATCCTGCTTCAGCGCCTCATTAAAGAGCGCTACGGCCGAGACGGTGTCGCGTCCCAAGTATTTGATTGTCCCCAAGAGCGCCGCGACAGCCGCGTCGTTTGGGCGTACGCTTCGCAGGATAACCGCCAAGCTTTCCGCGTCGGCGAAATGCCTCTCCCCTACGCTGAGTTGCACCATCTTTACGCCAAGCTCCGCCGAGCGTGGGCTTCCGGCGAAAAAATCCCGGAAACTCTTGAACGCTTTGTCCTTCCGCCCCATCGCCTCATAGAGCATGGCAAGCGAGTACATCTCTTCGTCGGTTCGCTCGCCCCCAAGCGCCTCTATCGCCTCCGCCGCCTTTTCCATATTGCCGAGGCGCCGGTATATCGCGCTTAGCGTCCGCAATTCGTCCGGCGTCAAAGCGGAGAGCCCCGTATCGGAAAAGAGCGCAAGCGCCATATCGTATCTGTTGCGCCGCATATACTCGTCGGCCACTATTTTGCGCAAAAAACTCGAATACGGCCAAAAACCGTAAGCGGCCTCGTAAAGTTCAAAGGCCGCCTCGTGAAAACCGCGCCGCTCGTAGTCGCGGGCAATTATAAAGTGGTCCTGCGCGAGCCGGTAGCGGTCGGCGGAGTCTGCGGAGGCATTGGCGCTGTCGGACAAAAGCCCAAGCGCGCGCAACAGTTCTTCGTCGCCGCCCTCAAAAGCCTGACGGCTCTTGATATTACAGCCCGCCGTGAACATTACGGCGACAGCGGCTAAGGCGGCGAGAGCGACTGTAATATATTTTTTTATAGTTTTGTTCATAATGTCAATACCCGCTTACTTAATTGCTGAAATTACCAAATCAACCGAACTTTCCAACGGTATGTTCGCCCCCGGCGACGCCGATTGCGACATTACCGTTCCGGGGAGCAGCGTCGCGTTGTTTTGATAGGTCACGGCGCCTACTTTCAGGCCGGCGTCGACCACTTTTTTCTTTGCCTCCGACAAGATGTCGCCAATGACATTCGGCATAACGGCATGCGTCGGTTTGGGGCCACGCGATATTACCAAGTCAAGGTCCATTGCCCGCGACGTAATCGTCCCCTCCGGCGGGAAAGTCTCTATCACGGCGTCTACCGGCAGATTACTGAAGGTCTTGCGCACGTTGCCGACGGTGAACCCGCCCTTGCGCAGGTCAAGGCGCGCCTGACGCTCGTTTATCCCGCGTAACGCGGGAACTTTCGCCACCTCCGGCCCGCGGCTCACCGTCACGGCAATCTTGCGCCCCTTCTTCGCCGCCTCGCCCGGTTCGGGGAACTGGCTAAGCACATTGCCTTCGGGAACGCTGTCGTCAAACTCCCGGGCGCGTACCTCCGTCAAAAGCCCCACGCCGTAAAATTTGTTGCGCGCCGCCTCGTACTCCATACCGCGCACATCCGGCGTGGGCAATACGTCGCGGTGGACACCGACAATCTTGGGCATAACCTTGCGGTCCACAATAAAAAAACCGACAAGCGAGCCGACCGCGAACAATAAGAAGCACAGCGGCAAGAATACGAGCCAAAAGGTCCTTACGGGCATACTTATCGTGTAGCACTTTGTCTGTTGTTTCATAACACGTCCGCCGTTTCGTTTTTACATATATCTCGGTTACCGGGTTTTGTGTGTTTACAATGACCCGCGCCATTCCAACTACCCCGCGACGGCGACGACCTCCCAAACAGCGAAAGACGCGGCACGGCATAACCGTAATGGCGTAACATGATAATATAGTATACAGGCGTGGGGAAAACAAAATAAATAATACACGGCCTGTCTTAATTATTTCGTATGGCCGGGTGGCTGGGCAAATCACTGGTCGGAAGGACGTGATCTTCGGGCGGCGGCTCTTTCTTAGTCAGAAAATAAGTCAGGATACCGAGACCTATCCCTCCGAGCACCCCGGCGGAACCCCAAAAGAGCAACGGAAACTTGTCTTTGTAGAGGTACTGCGGGATTTTTTCGGAATTTGTCGTCCACTTATAGTTGAACGATATGATATTCTGCTCGTTTGTGACCGAAATCACCGGCAACTGTTCCAACTCAAAAGAGATACGGATAACGTCATGCCACTCGGGGTTGAGCCCCTTTACAGACTTGTTGACATCGGTCTGGTCTTCCTCAATGACGATTTCCCTGATGGGCGCCTGCTCCAACGCCGCGATGGGCGACGTACCGGTAAGTGCGTCCACAAACTCAAAGTTCAACCTGTTCTCCTTACGGTCTATGTTGTAGAAAAAGTTGGAGGGCCTGTCGCGAAAGATAAAGTAGCACGTAACGATAATCTCGTCCTGGACGGTACCTTTGTCCACGGAGACCTGCAACCCCTCTATAACGGCATCCGGAAAATCGCTCAGTTCTTTGCGCTTGTTTCTGATGACCTTGATGAACCCCTCCGACTCGGCGACCACCTTGCCCTGTTCAAAAGCGGACTCGTCTATCGGCTCTAACTCCCCTAAGGGGGCCTGGTCAGGAGCGTAGTCGTATGACTCCGCGCCATAAGACGGCGTGTCATAAGACGGGGTATCATAAGACGGCGTCCCGTAAGAGGGCTGGCTGTAATCGGGCGTACCGTAAGACGGTGTGCCGTAAGACGGCGCGGGCGCGGGCGGCGGCGGCGGCGCCGCCGTAGCGTCAAAGTCGTTCCAAATATCTTCATCCTGGGCAAAAATGACGGAACCCGACCCGAAAGCCAAATTTAAAATAAGGCCGGCCGCGACACACTTCGTAAATATCTTTTTAACTCCCATACGCCGACTCTCCCAATACGACAACATCAAGACATAAATAGCACGCCAACATACGCTATATATAATATATATTACAATAAATGAAAACGCAATGCAATAAAAAAAATTTTTGGGACCGACAACGGCTGTTTTTTTATGTTATCCCGCGGCGCTAATGTATATTAAATACACCGTCGCAATAAATAGAAACCGCGAACAATACGGCTCAACGCCCAAAAGGAACCGCGACCAGTGAACGCTTTGGAAAAAATAAACTCCCCGGCCGACCTGCGCGCCCTCCCCATCGACAGGCTTCCCGTCGTCGCGCAGCAGCTGCGGGATTTCCTTATCGAGAACATCAGCCGCACCGGCGGGCACCTGGCCTCCAGCCTCGGCACGGTGGAGCTGACCCTCGCGCTTCACTACTGTTACGACACGCCGACCGACAAAATCGTTTGGGACGTGGGGCATCAGGCTTACCCGCACAAAATCATCACGGGGCGGAGGGAGCGTTTCCCCACCATACGTCAGTATGGGGGGCTCAGCGGCTTCCCGCGGATTTCCGAGAGCCCTTACGACTGCTTCTCCGTCGGCCACGCCTCCACCTCCATAAGCGCCGCGCTCGGCTTGGCCATCGGGCGCGACCTGTTGGGCGAGAAGCACTCGGTAGTCGCGGTAATCGGCGACGGGTCAATGAGCGGCGGGCTCGCTTTCGAGGGGCTCAACAACCTCGGGTCGTCCTCCACGGACATGACGGTGGTGCTCAACGACAACGAGATGTCAATCTCCAAAAACGTCGGCGCCATGTCGCGCTACTTCAACCGCATGATAACCGATAAGCGTTACAACAAGCTGAAAGACTACGTGTGGGAGTTTCTCGGCGACCGCAGCACCATTGGAAAGGGCCTGAGAACCCTCATAAAAACGGTGGACGACGGCCTGAAGCACGTCGTTATCCCCGGAAAACTCTTTGAGGACATGGGCCTGCGCTACTTCGGCCCGATAAACGGGCACAATATGGCGGACATGATAGAGGTATTCCGCTCCATACGCGAGAACTCCAAGGGGCCGGTACTCGTGCACGTCGTCACCAAAAAGGGCAAGGGGTACCAACACGCGGAGGACAACTCCACGAAGTTCCACGGCGTCAGCAAGTTTACTCCGGAGACCGGCGCGGTGATAAAAGCCGCCACGCCGGTCGCGCCCTCCTACAGCAGTGTTTTCGGCTCGGCGATGGTGGAACTCGGACGGACAAACGAAAAGATAGTCGCGATAACCGCCGCGATGCCGGACGGCACCGGTCTCACCGACTTCAGAGACGCCTACCCGGACAGGTTCTTCGACGTTGGCATAGCGGAGGGGCACGCGGTGACCTTCGCCGCCGGACTTGCGCAAAAGGGGTTGCGCCCGGTCGTCGCCGTCTACTCAAGCTTCCTGCAGAGGGCCTACGACCAAATCATGCAGGATGTCGCTTTGGACAACCTGAATGTGGTCTTCTGCATAGACAGGGCGGGGCTTGTCGGCGACGACGGCCCCACACACCACGGCAACTTCGACGTATCGTACCTGAACACCGTTCCGGGCGCGGTCATTATGGCGCCGATAGATGAGAAAACGCTGCGGGATATGCTCTTCACCGCCGTAAACTACAACGGCGGACCGGTCTTCATCCGCTACCCGCGCGGAAGCGCGCCGGCCGATCCCGGCAACCGGGAGTTCGAAACGGTGGAAATCGCGGCGCCCAAATTAATAAAACGCGGGACACAAGCCGCGTTGCTGCCGTTGGGCGATATGTACGAAGACGCCGTACAGGTACGCGAACTGCTCTCGGCGCAGGGAATAAGCGCGGCGCTGATAGACGTACGCTTCGCCAAACCGCTAAACGTCGATTTCTACAAAAAACTGTTTGTTAAGTACCGGCTCGTAGCGACCTTTGAAAACAACACCTTAGCCGGTGGCTTCGGTTCGTCTGTCCAATGCTTGGCGGCGCAAATCGGCGGCGGAAAAACCAAGCTCATAAACTTCGGCCTGCCGGACAGGTTTATACAGCACGGGGACGTCGCAACGCTTAAAAAGGAGGTCGGGCTTGGAGCGGAGGACATGGCCAAAAGTATCGCGGCGGCACTTGGCGGTAATGTTCGCTGAATAATCCGAACTTGCTTATCGAAGGCGTCGCAAACCCGGTTTACACGGATTTTGGGATACTACTGTCAATCCGTTCGGCCGCCCTCCCAAGTATCAACTTCGCCGCCGCGGCTTTGCTCATTGTCGAAAAAGACTCCCGGCCGCCGTCCGCAAAGAGCAGCGTTACAGCCGTATCATCCCTCCCAAGTGCGGTATCCGCCATATTGAATACCATCATGTCGCACACCTTATTCCGCATCTTCTCCTCGGCACGCTCAACGCCGCCCCCGCTTTCGAGCGAAAAGCCAACCAAAATCTGACTGGGCTTTTTGACTGCGCCGAGCGCGGCGAGGATGTCGGGGTTTGGGGTCAGTTCCAGCGTGATGTTCCCTTTTTCGGAACGGCGTATTTTGGTATTTGACGAAGCGACTGGACGATAGTCGCTCACAGCGGCGGCCATGACGCAGATATCCGCCTCCGCGAAGCGCCCCCCCATCTCCGCCGCCATCTCCGCGGCGGTCCTGACGCGGACGACATCCGCGCCGACAGGCAAGGGCTCGGAAGCGGGCCCGCTAATCACAGTGACCCGCGCGCCCATGGAGAGCGCCGCCCCGGCAAGCGCCGCGCCCATCTTGCCGGAAGACCTGTTTGTGATGACGCGGACGGGGTCGACAGGTTCCTCCGTCGGGCCGGAGGATATAAGTACATTTTTTCCTTTTAGCGCGGTATTAATGAGATTATCGGATGTATTAACGCAATCGACGCCACAGGCGACATCAACCGTATCGGCCTTATCAATCAGCTCTATGACCCGTCTGACAATCTCCTCCGTCCCGGCCATCCGCCCCGGCCCGCGTACGCCGCAAGCCAACTCGCCCTCCCCCACCGGCAACACCGTTACGCCCCTCGACGCCAACGCTTCAACATTGGCCCGCGTGGCCCTGTTCGCCCACATAACGCGGTTCATCGCGGGGGCTACGATGATATTCTCTTCGGGAATAGACAGCGTAAGCGTGGTCAACAGATTATCGGCGATACCGCCGGCCATCTTCGCGATGGTGTTCGCGGTCGCGGGGCAGACCAATAATACGCTTGCCCACTCGGAGAGGCGTATGTGGTCCATGTCGTAATGCGCCGACTTGTCGTCCGTATAAACAGGGTTGCCGGAGAGAACACGCAGCGCCTCCGCGCCCACGAGCGGCTTGGCGGCGTCGGTCAGCACGGTTTTGACTTCGCAGCCGTTTTTGCGCAACAAACGCACTAAGGCCGGGACCTTGTAGGCCGCTATCCCGCCCGTTACCCCAACGACTACCCTGCGCGCCGCGCCGTCTGCCATCAACCGGTTGCAGAACCGCCGTTAAACGGCCTGCTCCTCCACATCTTCGACGACCCTGCCCTCAAAGAGCTTCCGCATGGCAAGCGTCGTCGGCTTGTCCCTGGACTCGACGATTCCCATGCGTAACTGATTGTTGACAAAACGCGCTTCCTGCGAGGCCATGAGAACGGCTTTGTAGCGGCTCACGCCCTTCTTTTCAAGCGATTCCAATTCCAATTCGTACAGCTCCGACATTTGGGTCTCCTGTGCGTATGTTTGAGGCTGTCTCAAAATCTGTGTAAATTAGTTTTGGTTGATATAACTGGATTCTACGGCGAGATAAACAAGTTGCTTCACTACGCTCGCAATGACCGTCATTGCGAGGCGCGAAGCGCCGAAGCAATCCAGAAAGTCACAACTCTTAAAAAAACATTTACACAAAATTTGAAACTGTCTCGTATGTTTTTATTTTTTTATATTGAATTAACAGCATCAAAAAACATCACTCTATATTCTGTATCTGTTCCCTAATCTTTTCAATATTCTCTTTCAGGCTAACCGACCAGTGCGCTATTTCCGTATCATTGGCTTTTGACCCTATTGTGTTTGCCTCCCGGTTCATCTCTTGAAGCAGGAACCCCATACGTTTTCCTACCGGCTCGTCCGCGTTGAAGTCGGCGTTGAACTTTTCTATGTGGGCTTTCAGGCGGACTATCTCCTCGGTTATGTCAAGCCGCTCGGCCACAATGGCTACCTCCGCGGCTATGCGCTGTGGGTCGGGTAAGTTGCCGGAGAGCATCTTTTCTATGCGGTCGGACAGCGCCGCGCCGTACTCCCTGACACGTGACGGAGCGCGTTTCTCTATCAGGTTCAGGGTCTTGGAGATGTCTTTGAGCGTCTTTTTCAGCTCTTTGACAAGCTGCGCTCCCTCCGTTTCCCGCGACTCCTGGAAGGACTTTATGGCGGCTGTAAGCGGCGGGCGCAGATGCTTCCACAGCGCGTCGTCGTCGTGAACTTCAGATTCGCTCTTGATGAAATCGCCGAAACGCAGCAAATCGGATATGGAGATTTCGCCGGATAACCCGTATGTCTTCTTTATCTCGTTGAAAATCCGCATATAAACGTCGACGCCCGCCCTGTCCCAGGATAGCGCAACGGGGCCGCCGTCGCCCTTGTCGCAACCGATGAAGACGTTTATGCTGCCGCGCACGGCCGCGCCCGTTATCTCCTTCTTTATCTTGGACTCCAGGTTGAGCATGAACTTGGGCTGCCGTATCTGGAGCTCCTGAAACCGGTTGTTGACGGCGCGTATCTCCACGCGGTAGGTACCGGACGGCGTGGCGGCCTCGGCTAAACCGAAACCGGTCATCGAACGTATGGGCATGGCGTTGCTACCTCTCTCCCCGCATTCCCCGCAAGCGCCTGATGCGCTCTTCCATTGGCGGGTGGGTGCTGAACAGCCGGGCCATAAAGCCGACTTTAAACGGGTTTACGATGAACAGGCTTGAGGTCGCGGGGTCGCCCATCTCCATTGGGGCGTTTTGGACGCCCATCTCTAACCGGTTTAGGGCGCTTGCCAGTGCCGTCGGTTTGCCGCAAATGCGGGCGCCGGCGGCATCGGCGGCGTACTCGCGGCTTCTTGATATGGCCATTTGAATCAGCATGGCGGCGAGCGGCGCGAGAATCATTACCGCTAAGGCGATTATGCCGCCGCCCGACTTGTTTCTGTCGCGGCCGCTACCGCCGTACATGAAGACACGCGCCAGCATACTTATCGCGCCGCCGAGCGTAGCGGCTATCGTGCAGGTCAGTATGTCGCGGTGCTTCACGTGCGCAAGCTCGTGCGCCATCACGCCCTCAAGCTCCTCGGCGCCAAGCAGGCGCATAATTCCCTCCGTCGCCGCCACCGACGCGTGCGACGGGTTGCGGCCTGTGGCGAAGGCGTTCGGCGTGTCGGTGGGGATGATGTACACCTTGGGCATGGGTAATTGCGCTTTACGGGCGAGCTTCTCGACAATCCCGTACAATTGCGGCGATTCGTATTGCGTTACCTGGCGCGCATGGTACATACGCAGTACGATTTTGTCGGAGAACCAATAGGAGACGAAATTCAACAGGGCGCCGACGGCAAACCCCACGTACGCCATCTCAACTCCGCCAAAGTAGTAGCCAAGCGCGACGAGTAGCCCCGTCAGCGTGGCAAGAAGCACTGTGGTTTTGAGAAAGTTCATTATTAAGTATACGCCCCTGCGACAAAAAGCACAAAAAAATGGAGGTGAGGGGAGTCGAACCCCTGTCCGAAAGACGATTAACACGGCCCGCTACATGCTTAGCCGTCCTTTTAGTCTCGCCCCCCCTGCCGCCGGTCGGCGGGCTGCAGGGGTCGCCAGAACCTAAATCTCGCCCGCGGACCGGTTCTTCCCGCGAGCCAGCGCCCTGTCAGCCCAACGACGTACAGGCGCGCTCCGCCGTCGGGTTGCCGCCTTTAGTTAGGCAGCCATTGCGTAAGAGTAATCTTCGGCAATTGTGTTTTTGTCGGATTATTAACGAGGCCAACCGACGTCCTCGGCATGCTGACCAATGCCTCCCATCCCCCGTCGAAAACCGGTACACCCCCAAAAGACGGAAAATTCGATAAAGATCGATTATACCAAACCATAATTGACTTTCACCTGTTAACGCGGCAAAACTACTTCTCGACGCTCCTCCACGTCACGCGCTTCTCCTCGCGGATGCGCTTGCGCTTGGAGGAATTGAGACGCCTCTTCTTCTCCTCGGAGGGCTTCTCGTAGTGCCTGTACTTCTTCATGTCGGAGAGGATGCCCGCCCGCTCGCAGGTCTTGCTGAAACGGCGCAACGCCTTCTCAAAAGCCTCGTCCTCGCGTACCACTATACCATTCATTTAAATCACCCGCTTCCCGGTCCTTAATGTTTTTTATTATCGACAGAATTATAATATACCATAATGTACGGTCGAAAGTCAAAATCTTTTAAATATTTTTATGGAGCGCTGCATAAAACACATCAAAAATGCCCTTTCCCAGCCATAATTCCTGAATACCCCCTGCCCCTACCTCACGACCGCCACGACAACCGACACTCTTTCGCGCTTTCCGTCCGTTCCGGCGACTGTGCCTCTGACCAAGTACGCGCCTTCGGGCACTAAGCGGCCGTTCGCG
>JAITCM010000072.1 GCA_031283085.1 Chitinispirillales bacterium
CGCGAACGGCCGCTTAGTGCCCGAAGGCGCGTACTTGGTCAGAGGCACAGTCGCCGGAACGGACGGAAAGCGCGAAAGAGTGTCGGTTGTCGTGGCGGTCGTGAGGTAGGGGCAGGGGGGGGATGGGGGGGTAATTTTTACCATGGAAACGGAGAACTCGCACGTTCAAAGGCACAGTAGTAGAAGAACAAAAAAATTACTATATAGTCTCCGCCCGACAGCAGCTGCCGCGGCCGCGGCAGCTGCTGTTGCGTTGCACCGTTAAAGGGGCGTTGCTGAACGGGAAAAAAATCCGCGTGTCTACCGGCGACTCCGTGGAGGTGCGGGTTATCAACCGGGACAGCTCGGAAGGGGTTATTTGCGAGGTGGCGGAACGCAAAAGCTTCCTCCCAAGGCCGCCGCTCGCCAACCTCTCGCAAGTCGTGTTCATCAACTGCTTCAAACAGCCGAACCTCGACACCGAGGCCGTTGACCGATTTCTCTTCTCCAGCGCGGTTTACGGAATAGACGCCGTCATCGTTTTCAATAAAACCGACCTGCTTAGCGAAGCCGAAACCGCGGAACTCGCGGCCGTTGAGCGCCGCTACAGGGACATCGGCTACAAAATCATACGCGCCTCCGTCCCGCGGAAATCGGGCGTTTCGGAGATTATAGACACCTGCCGCGGCAAGACAGGCGCCTTTACGGGGCTTTCCGGCGTAGGAAAGTCAAGCCTCCTGTCGCTGATATTTCCCGATTCCGAATTCAAAACCAACAACGTATCGGGAGCCCGCGGAAGAGGAACCCACACGACCACGCACACAAAACTGTTGGCGTTAGACGAAAACACGTTCGTGGCGGACACCCCCGGCTTCGCCTTCGTGGATGTCCCCACCGTCAACGAAGAATCGGTTGCGGAATACTTCCCGGAAATAAGGGACGCGATATCAAAATGCCGCTTCAACAACTGCGTACACGACGCGGAGCCCGGATGCAAAGTAACGGAATTGATAGACAGCGGAGAAATAGCGCCGTGGCGGCGGGAGCATTACTTGAAAATTTATCGGGAGATGGCCAGGCGGAGAAAGACTTATTGATGTTTTGACGCCGGGGTTATAAAGTAAGAGGGCGTTAAGGCCTTAAAGTCTTTCCTTCTTTACAACAAACGCCGTCCCCCCCTCAAAATACGGCCCTATAAAATCCACCGTCTCCTTACGCTCGTCCGTAATCGTCATGCTCCCGCCCGCCATGCTCAAGCGACCGGCCAGCAGGGCGGGCAAGAGCTCCCCGAACGGCATCGGCACAACCTCTACCCTCATGTTCAACTCGTACGCGAGCCTGTTGACGATGTCTATGTCGAAACCTACGGGCTTGCCGTCCGGCGCCGCGTAACTCATAGGGCGAAGCGTGGTCTCACACCCGAACATTATCGTGCCCGCCGACCCGTCAAAGTTCGGATTGTGGTCTAACCGCGGTATCGCCCTCACCTCGCCGGAATCGGCGGCAAACCAGTACATCTCCGCGTCGGTTATCACCCCGCTGTCCTTGAGCTTCAGCAGGATGTTGTTGCCGTCCTCGCAAAGCCGCGAACCCTTGGGGACGGCAAAACCGTAAGAGTCCACCGAGATAACGTAGGGAAAAATCGCGAAATCATCCTTGTGCGCCACCAAATGCAGCGCGACGGGCATATCGAGGGCTATGGCGTCAACCACATCGGTCTGAAGAGCGGCTACTATGGCGTCAAAAGTCGTGTAGTACCTGTGCTCCACGTTCGGAATGATGCGGTCGATGAATTTAGCGAATACGGAGCCGTGCTCGCTCGCGATTTTCTTGTCGCTGAAGTCGGCTAAAGAGGTAAAAACATTCGCCCTGACGCCGCCGTTGCCGCCGTTGCGGGAACAGGAACATAACGCGGCGATTACCGCGGCAATCGCCATCGACATTGCGAACGCCGTTTTGTAATTTGCTCTCGACATCGTTGAAATTCCTTATCCGCCGGCACGCTCGCGGCACTCGTTAATCAGCCCGCCCGCAAGGAGCATCCCCTTTTCCCGCTCCGTCAACTCTACCCTCAGGTTGACCGACAAACCGTCGCTCTTTCTTACGGCCGTCAGTTGAACGCCGTTATTTATACGATTACGTACGTCGGAAATTGTCAATTCGTCGCCGTTATTGATTTTCGCGTACTCCGCCGGGGTCTCGAACAGGGCGGGTATTATTCCGAAGTTTATTAAGTTTGCCCGGTGTATGCGTTCCATTGACACGGCTATTACCGCCTTAACCCCCAGGTACATGGGGCATATCGCGGCGTGTTCTCTTGATGAGCCCTGTCCGTAGGATTCTCCGGCCACTATTATGTTGTGGATGCCTTTTTCTTTATTGTCTAAGGCTCGTTTGGCGAATGCCGGGTCTTCGCGCTCAAAGACGAATTCCGCGTATTTTTGTATGTTTGACCGGTATTTCAGGCGGCTGCCGGCGGGCATTATGTGGTCGGTTGTGATTTTGTCGCCCGTTTTTATCGCCACGCGGCCGTTTATGGTGTCCGGGCATGCCTCGTTTGTGGGGGGGGCGCCTATGTTGGGGCCTCTGTAGACCGTGACCTTTGAGGGGTCGGCGGCGGGCTTTAAAATCATGCTGTCGTCTATGATGAAATTGTCGGGAACGGTTATTTGCGGGTACTCCCGGTCGGCGAAGAACTCTTCCGGGTCGCGGATTTCGCCGGAGAGGGCGGCGGCTACCGCGGCTTCGGGCGACGTCAGGTAGACTTGCGCCGAGGGTGTTCCGCTGCGCCCGAAGAAGTTGCGGTTTGAGGTGCGTACCGACACCGCGTCGGTGCGGGGGGCTGCGGAGTTGCCGATGCAGAAGCCGCAGGCGCTCTCCAGGATTCTCGCGCCGGCGGAGACTATGTCGGCTAACGCGCCGTTTCCGCTTACCGTTTCGAGTACCTGGCGCGAACCGACGGCTACCCCCAGCGAGACGGCCGGCGATACCTTGCGGCCCTTGAGCATGGCGGCGGTGAGCGTGATGTCGCGGCAGGAGGCGTTTGTGCAGGAACCTATTAATACCTGGTCAACCTTGATTCCGCTGAGTTCGGAGAGCTTTTTGACGTTGCCCGGCGAGTGGGGGCAGGCGGCGCGCGGGGAGAGCGCGGAGAGGTCTATGGTTATCACCCTGTCGTAAGAGGCGTCGGAGTCCGCCGCTCCCGCGGCGAAATCCGCCTCGCGCCCCTGCGCTTTGAGAAAGAGGCGGGTCTTTTCGTCGGCGGGGAAGATGGAGGTGATGACCCCAAGCTCGGCGCCCATGTTGGTCACGGTGGCCCGTTCGGGAACGCTAAGCCCCGCCACAGCCGGCCCGCCGTACTCCACTATTGAGTCGGCGTTGCCCTTGGTGCCAAGTATCTCAAGAAGGGCGAGGATGATGTCTTTGGCCGACACCCAGGGGCGCAGCGCCCCGGTCAGTTCGACTTTAACCACCCTCGGAAAGACGAGGTTGAACGCCCCGCCGCCCATAGCCACGGCCACGTCAAGCCCCCCGGCGCCAATGGCGAGCATGGCGATGCCGCCGCCGGTGGGCGTGTGCGAGTCGCTGCCGAGAAGCGTCTTGCCCGGCCTACCGAAACGCTCCAAATGAACCTGATGGCAAATCCCGTTCCCCGGCTTGGAGAAAAGCGCCCCGTACTTGGCCGCCACAGTCTCCAAATACTTGTGGTCGTCGGCGTTCTCGAAGCCGTCCTGAACCGTGTTGTGGTCAACGTATGAAACCGAGAGCTCCGTCTTTACGCGGTCAAACCCAAGAGCCTCGAATTGCAGGTAGGCCATAGTGCCGGTGGCGTCCTGGGTAAGGGTTTGGTCTATTCTGATTCCCACAACGCCGCCGGGAGCGGGCGTGCCGGTTACGATGTGGCTGTCTAAGATTTTTTGTACAATGTTTTTACCCATGGCCGTCAATTATTCTCCGTTCCTTAAAACTTACTCAAACCTACTCAACCTTAATCAATTCTGACCAAGGCTTTCAGTTTGACGTTTAATTCCTGCTTCATTGAGCGGCTTACTTCACCTAACTCTCCACAGGCTGATACCGTGGAACTCACGGCGTAATTTCTTATGTTTATTGCCGCGTTTACATCGCGGTCATGATACGTGCCGCAATCGTCGCACGTCCAATCGCGAACACTCAACGCTAATTCATCTAACTTTGAACCGCAAACGTTACACGTTTTGGATGAGGCAAAGAACCTGTCGGCAACCACAACCCGCGAACCGGTGATGCTTCCTTTGTACTCCAACTGCCGCCTAAATTCAAAGAAACTCATATCCGCAATAGAACGCGCCAGATAGTGATTCTTCATCATTCCGGCAACATTCAAATCCTCAATACCTATCAGGTCATACTTTTTGACAAGCATTGTGGTAAGTTTGTGAATGCCGTCCATGCGAATGTTGGCCATTCTCGCGTAAAGCCGCGCAATCTTACGTTTAGTCTTTTTGAAATTGTTTGACTGCGCCTCGCCTTTCTTTGCGCCCTTTCTCCGCGATAATTCTTGATTTAAACGCTTTAATTTTTTCTCACACAACCGACTTGCTTTTGAACCGCAAACAACCGTTCCGTCAGACAACGTTGCCAACGCCTTAATACCCAAATCAACGCCTACGGCTTGGTTTTCGCCCGTATGTGTCGGTTCCGGTTCAGGTATCTCAACCTGTATTGCCATATACCATTTATCCGCGATTCTGCTTATGGCGGCTCCCATAATCTTCCCGGCAAACCGCAATGATTCCGCTATGCGCACATCTCCCAACTTCGGTATGCTTACAGCGGTTTCTTTTACCGAAAACTGATCATTAGACAACGAAAAACTGTCATGGACACCTTTTTTGTGAAACTTCGGAAAACCGGCCCTTTTCGCAAAAAAGTTTTTGAACGCGCTATTCAAATCATTTTTAATCGCTAACTGGGGGGCGCATTTTGTAACTTCAAGCATCCACGGAAACTGTTCGTGTTTTACGGCGTTCAACTCTTTCCGCAACGCGCCTTCCGTAACCTTTTCGCCTGCCTCATGCCTGCGCTTCCACTCCGAAAGCCCCCAATTATACGCGAACCTGGATATGCCGCAAGCTTTGGCAAAATACGTCGCCTGTTTGTTATTCGGATATAGTCTTATTTTATGCGCACGTAGCATTAGATGCCTCCTCCACGGCCTTAGCCACGCCGTCTAATATCTTTTTGTTCTTCTTGCTGCGGGAGCCATATAACCGTGCTGAAAACACCGTGATTATTTCCAACACATCCGTTGCCAAGTCTTCCTCAAACGTGGTGTCTTCCCCGCTGTTAATTATTACAACTTCCACGCTTTTGGCTTCGCATATAGCAAAAACAAGCTCCGCCCCAAAACGCAAAAGCCTGTCTTTATGCGTTAAAACCAACCGCCCCACACTATCGCCAAGTATCGCATTTAATAGTTTTGTAAGACCTTTCTTGTGGTAATTCATGCCGGAACCCAAATCGGCTATCACCTCAAATGTCCAACCGTTCTTTGAACAAAATAATTCCAAAACTTGCTTCTGACGCTCTAAATCGTCCTTTTGATCATGGCTGGACACCCGTGCGTACGCTATTGTTTTTCTGAAATCGCCAACCTTGCGCACCGTTTCAGGCCTGATATTTGAAATATCGTATCGCCTGTGCCCGCCCTCGGTTTTCACCGCAACGAGCTTCCCATCTTCGTCCCATCGGCGCAGTGTTACCTCGGATACGCCAAGAATTTCTGATGCCTCGCTTATGGAAACTAATTTCTTCATACCTAATAATATAATACAAAACCTAACCGATGTCAATAGCAAATACACTACCATCCCATAGGTATCGCCAAACGTTCCCCAACCGCCCTAAATGGCGTCAAAAAGCCCATTTTAACAAAATAATATAATTGACCGAGTTAACACATTTTTAATTTAGACATTACGTATCCGAGTATGCGGTTATAAAGCCGCGCAGCGGCGACATTTTATTAACCGTAGGTTTTAACCTACGGTTTACGGTAAACATATAAGCAAAAAACAAAGTCCCGCCAGGGACGACATAATTGTTTTTATCTCACCTTAAATAAAGTGTCGCCCCTGGCGGGGCTTTTTAGCTTCACGACATCCCCTAACCGGCGGTTAAAACCGCCGGTTAATGGCTCGGCGGTAAAACCGCCGGCATATCGCCCCTAGCGGGGCTTTTCCGCAATATCAACTATTTTTCAACGCTATTCACAACCGCGTCTTTTCTATGGGATGGTAGTGTAGCAAATATCATCTTTTTGAAAATATTTTTGTAGTTTTGATCAAATTTTAACTTTCAGTTACGAACCCTGCAACCTTTTTATCTTTAAACGGTATTTTTAATCCCGATAATCCCGGTTCATACAACTACTTTCTATTCACCGTAGTCTTCAAACTCATATTGATAATCGACGGTGCCGCCCCTACCGTCAATGTTGGGAGTGCCGTGTACTCGGAGTTCCAGTATTGGCCCTTTTGGAAGTCTACCGAGCTTTTGACGATTACCGTGTACTCGCCCTCCGGCAGCGGGGCGAGGATTTGGCTCTTTTCGTCCGGCGTCGCGGGGTACAGGGTGAAGACTATCCTGCGCGAAGTTTTGCGGCTGACGATGTTTACCTCGTAGGTGTAGTTGATGGGAGCCGATACCCGCAGTATCGAGAAATTTTTGCCGTAGGCGTTTTTGACGACGGCGTCCCAGTCTATGGTATTTGGCGGCGGCGGGTTGAAGGCCGTGTTCCACTGCGCGGCGAAGGCGGGCAGGGAGTCTATGGGCTTGGCGGGGGATGTGTTTGCGGAGTTGTCGGCTTCGGCGCGCGGGGCGCAGCGTTCAAGCCCCTCCAAAGCGTTTTTGAGCGTACCGCCGAACGGGGCGGCGGGTTCTGTCAGCCATTTTACGTATTTTTCGATTTCGCCCTGCCACAGCGCCGGTTGTACGACTTTGCCCTTTTGCGCCTCCGGGAGTCTGTGCGCCGGCGCCGTTTCAAGAACGAGCGCGGCGTAGAGCGCCGCCGCCTCGCGGTACTTGCCGCTGTTCTCGGCGCCGGCCGCCGACTGCAGTTTGCCCTGCGGATTCCCGCAGCCGGAGGCGGCAAGCAGGGCGAACAGCGCTATGGCCGCCGCGTAAACGGCAATTCGGTTTTTGCGCATTATGAACATCCTTTGGGTTTTGATTTATGGCAACGTTACCGTATCAAATATATATCGGGGCGGTTTCCAAATCAAGGCTTTTTATCAAATAGACGCGCCGCCCTTGATTTACCCCCGCGAATATATTATATTTACTTATGCCATGAAAAAAGAAATTATATGGGACAAAGCCTGTCAACAAAAGAAAGGCGGACGATAATGCCCGCGACGGCAGTTACGGAATTGCGTGAGGATATTGCCCGGTTTTGGGTAACGTTCAAGGAGACGGAGCTGGCTCGCCAGGAGTCGGAGCGGGTTCGTGAGCTGGCTCGCCAGGAGTGGGAGCTGGCTCATGAGCGGTCTCGTCAGGAGTGGGAGCTGGCTCATGAGCGGTCTCGTCGGGAGTGGGAGCTGGCTCATGAGCGGTCTCGTCGGGAGTCGGAGCTGGCTCATGAGCGGTCTCGTCGGGAGTCGGAGCGTGACCTTAAGCTGGCTCGCGAAGAGACGGAGCGCCTTCGTCAAGAGACTGAGAGCATCCGTCAAGAGACGGAGCTGGCTTGCAAAAAGGCTGCGCGCATCCATGAAGAGACGGAACAGGCCATACAAAGGCTGTCCGACAGCGTAAATTTTGGGTTGGGCGGCCTGCGCAATTCAATAGGCCATATTATCGAAATGGTTTTGCTTCCCGGACTGTCGGCGAAAATAAACGCGCTTGGGCATATATTTACCAAAACATCGTATGGAAACGAATTTAAAAGGAGAGACGGCTCCTCTTTGGCGCAAGTTGACTTATACCTTGAAAACGGCGACGAAGTCATGGTTGTAGAGGCAAAAACATTATTTAACGAAAGGTCGGTAACGGACCTTTTAACGCGGGTGCAAAAGCTGCGGGACAACGAAAAACTGACCGGGGTGGCCGGCAAAACCATCTACGCCGCCGCCGCCGGTGTCAACTTTACGGCCGAAGCCTGCCGGATGATAGGGGAAAAAGGGATATACCTGGTGGAAGTAAACGAAGAAAACGATAGAATCAGTGTGAAAGAAATTTCAATTGACGAAGCCGGCAAATGGTGAAATCAACAAAAAACAAACCCAAATATCCGGCGCCTGTCCCGATACTGATACCGCTGTTGCTGTCGGCGGTAATAATATCGGTCGCCGGCTGCCACCCCTACTACAACACCTTCTACAACGCCGAGGAGGCCTATACGGTCGCCTGGCGCGACCACAGGAAGCTCATGCGGGTCTTTCCCGACAGCCTGGTCGTAACCCCCAGCGAGAGTATGGCGGCCAAGTACGACAGGGCGGTGGAGAAGTCGCTCAAAATGATGGATATTTACCCGCGGGACAGGAAGCACCAGGACCGGGCGCACTTCCTCATGGGGCGGGCGGCCTTCTACAAAAAAGACTTTTCGACGTCCGTCGGGCGTATGCGCGATTTACAGACGCTCTACCCCAAGAGCCGGCTTGTGCCGGTGTCGCGGATTTACTTAGCTAAGGCGCATATAATGATGGACAACCTCGGACTTGCCGAGGAGCTCCTGCTTGAGCTTTTGAAGAATCACCCGAAGTTGGACAGGAATCAGGAGATTACGCTGCTACTCGTGGAAATCGCGCTACGGCGCGGCGGGCACTCTCAGGCGCTTGGGCTGCTTGAGGGAATCGGCGGGCTGTCGTCGCTTCCCTTAGAGAAGCGTCTCGACATAATACTGAAAATGGCCGATTTGAACTACGAGCTTAGGCAGTACGAGAGGGCGCTCGGTTTGCTGCGCGCCGCGCCGCGAAGCAGGAGGCACCCGTATCTGATGTTCCGGGTTGACCGTTCGATATATTTTTGCCTTGACGCGATGGACTCTTTGGACGAAGCCTTGAACCGCCTCGCCGTTATGAGGAAGAGCCGTATGTACTCGAAGCAGAGATACGAAATCATGTACTATACCGCCCGTACGCTGCGCCGGATGGGGCGCGTCGACGAGGCGATAGCGCTGCTTGAGGAAATCAACCGAATGTGCGCCGGCGCCTTGGAAAAGAACACCGGCAAGGCCGACACGATGAGCCTGTGCGGGCGCGCTTCCTACGAGCTTGCGCTCATATATCAGGGGCAGGGCGACCTTGATTTGGCGGAGGCGGAGTTCGGGGAGGCGTCAAAGTTCGGCGCCGCGTCGGCGGGGGGCCGGGCTGCCGCGCGGTTTGCCGCCCTTAAAAGGCTGAGGGAACTGCGCGTACCTGATTCCACGGGCAAGATACCGGCCACCGCGCGCTACTCCGCGGCGGAAATATTCCGCTTTGAGCTTGAAGCGCCGGATTCGGCGTATATATACTATTTAGAGCTTTCGGCGGATAGCTCGGTCGACTCGACCTACCGCCCGCGTTCCCTGCTGGCGGCGGCTTTCACCGCGAGGGACGGGCTAAAGAACGCGGCCGCCGCCGACAGCCTGCTACGGGTCGTCGCCGCCGAGTACGGGGCGACGGAGTACGCGAGACGCGCCCAGATAGAGCTTGACGTGGAGGTCACGGCAGTGACGCGCCGCGAGATGGCCGAACGCGATTTCAGGGTGGCTGAGGCGATGATGGAGAGCGACATGGTGGAGGCCGTCAAGGCGTTCTACGGAGTCTATCAGCGGTATCCCGACTTGGACATCGCCCCCAAAAGCCTCTACGCCGCCGCGTGGTACACCGACAACATCCTGCATAAAAACAGGGCGGCCATGACCCTGTACGAGGAGTTGTGCGCCAAGTACCCGGAATCGACGTACTGCAAAGTCAACGCCGCCCCCCGCGTGGCGGTAGCCCGCGATTCGATAGAGGTACGCAAGCGGAGGCGGGCGGCGGCCGGGGACGGGGCGGCGGCAATAGAGCTTGAAGATGTGAATGAGGCGGCGGATAGCGGGAAGGCACGGGACGATTAGCGGAATAAAATATAGCCTCGCGGGAAAATCGTTAAAAGATGTAACAATTCGGATATAAACAAATTCTAACCATATAAAGACAACCCCGGTAGATTGTTTCTATAAGGCGTTGCAATGACGGTAACTCGGATATCCCGGCGTACTTACACAAAAATCAGCTTCTTCAGGGAATTATGGCGGGGAAACGCTTTTTTATTGTTGCGTTTTATTGAAAACCTTATCTTTAACCCTAAGGAGGGGAGCATGAAAAAAGTTTTTGCCTGTTTGGCGGCGGTCTGCGTTTTGGCGGGCGCCGGATTCGCGGCCGGAGGAGACCCGTCCGAAAGCGGCATCCCCACCTCACCCCTTAAAATTTGGGGTTCCGGCGTCGCTTTGGGAGGGTTCTATCCGTTGAGCGACGTCCTCAAAGACAGTTGCGGAGAGTTTTTCGGTAAGGTAACCTGGATGAACTCGTTTGATTTTACGGAGAACTTTGCCTTGTTTCTCGACATCAACTGGTATGTCGATAAGGATATGGAGAATTTGAAGAACTTCGGGGTGGACGCCGGCGGGGACTACGCCTTTTCGCCCGAATCGCGCGTCTCGCCGTTTTTGGGCGGCGGCGTCGGTATGCACTATTTCGGCAAGAAAAACAAAAATGAGGCGCTGGCGGGGCTGTCGCTGACCGCCCGCCCCGGAGTCGCGCTGAAACTTACCGGCACTGTGGAGGTCAGGGTTATGGCGCCGTTCCATTTTGTGTTGAGCGAGACCAAAGACATGGGCGTCGGTGTACAGGTCGGAGCGATGTTTTTCAGCAATCTGCGCAACATAAGGAGCATTGATTATTGAAAAATAGCGTTATTGCGGATGTGTTTATTTGTTTTGATGTCAGGGTAACGCGTTTAGGACGCACCCCGTTAGGGGTGCGTAGCTCGGTAGATATTGATTATTGAAATGCGGATGTGTTTTATTGTATATTTGTTCTGTAGAATTTTTCACGGGATTGATTACCTTTAACAACGGAAAGGGTGCTTATGAAAGGCGGATTTTTGGCGGTGGCGTTTTTTTGCGCGTTGTTTGTCGCGGGCGGCGCGTTTGCTCAAACTAAGAGCGGCAAGCTCGTGGTGATACAGGGCAGCGCCGATGTGGACGGGAAGTCGCAAATTACGGAGAAACTGCTGTCGGAGTGCGTTGTCGCGCTTCCGTCGCTGAAAGAGCTGGAGGCCGACGTGACGGCGCGTACGGAGTATCTGAAAGAAATCAACGGCGAAGCCGGTAAGAACGACCACGTGAAGGTCTACACGGCCTCGGTCAGGATAAGCTACAAGGTAAGGCAAAAGCTGCTCATCATTATCACCCAAAACTCGCTGGACGGGAAGGACCCGGTCACGCGGGAGGAGGAACGAATCATTATGAAGGAGACGCCGCCCTTTGAATCCGACCCGGGCGAGGGGAATATTTTTGCCGGGCGCTCCAACAGAAAATACTACTACACATCGTCCGAAACCGCCGCTGACAACGCGAAGAAACGGGCGCAGATTTGGGTGTCGCAGCAGCAAAACGTACTCTGTTCGGTAGGAAAGTAGCGAAAAATCTTGATTCGCGCGGCGTACGTATATTATTTTCTATAAACCATAAGTCAAAAACCACAGCCCGCCTCCCGGCGGGCCGGTGGAACCGTTAAACATATTATGCAGGAGAGGAGTAGCAATGCAACGTAAAGCGAATTTTGCGGCCTACCTTTTGATGTCACTCGCGCTCGCCGGTTGCGGCGGCAGTACGCAGGTGTCGCGCGTACAGTCCGATTCGACAATCGACCTGTCGGGACGCTGGAACGACACCGACTCAAGGCTCGTGGCGGAGGAGATGGTCAAGGACGCCCTCAACCAGCGCTGGATATACAAGTGGCAGGAGGCGAACAAGGTACCCACGGTCATCGTAGGCAAAATCGTCAACAAGAGCCACGAGCACATCAGCGTGGAAACATTCGTAAAGGACATTGAGCGCTCGCTCTTGAACTCCGGCAACATCGAATTCGTGGCGTCAAAAACGGAACGCCAGCAGCTCCGCGACGAAGTGGAAGACCAGCAGGAAAACGCGTCGGTCTCTTCCCGCTCCGACATGGGCGAAGAGCAGGGCGCCGACCTCATGATGACCGGAAACATCAGCACTATAGTCGATCAGGAAGGAAAGCGCTCGGTCATATTCTACCAGGTGAACATGGAACTTATCGAGCTTGAGTCCAAAAAGAAAGTGTGGATAGGGGAGAAGAAAATCAAGAAGTACGTAGAACGCGCCGGGGCGAGGCTCTAATGCGCCTTAGGTGTGCGGATGTCAAAGTATCAATACAAAAAACGTTGAATTAAACCAATGCGTGAGCGGGCGCCGCCCGTTCGCGCCTTTTGTGTTATAAACGCGCGTCACTAACTATTAAAAGGGGATACTATCCGTGAAAACAGCGTTAAACGGTGTGGGGAATTTTGAGTCGTGCGGCGGGAAATCAATCCGTAAACTGTCTGTTTTGGCGATGACGTTGTTGGCGCTTGTGTCCTGCCTGTTATTGCCCTCCTGTACCAGCAAGGCCATGCAGAGGCAGAAGGTACTGGACAAGCCGCTGGATGACGACTATCTCGCCAGAATCGCCAATATCAAAAAGGAGCATAAGAAGCTCTACGGAGACGGGGTTACCAACGCCTTTTTGTACAATATGGACATCGGCGTCCTCTTCCACTACGCGGAAATGTACGATTCGAGCAATGTCTACCTGCTTGAGGCCGAGCGGATTTTCGACGACCTGTTCACAAAGTCGGTGACAAACGAGGCCGCGGCGCTGCTTACGAACGACAACGTGAGGCCCTATCGCAGCAAGCCCTACGAGCTGACCGTGGTACACCAGCTTGTGGCGCTCAACTTTATGGCGGCGGGCAAGTTCGACGAGGCCCTGGTTGAAAGCCGCAAAATGCAGGTGTACTTCAACGAATGGGAGCGCGTGGGGGCGGCAGACAAAAAGTACCACTCCGACGGAATGTTCCACCTCTTATCGGCGCTGGCCTACGAAAGGATAGGAGAGGCCGACAACTCGCTCATATCGACCTACCAGTCCGTAGCCGCCTACAGGAAAGGCCCCGTGCCGCTTGCCGCGGAAGTCGAGGGCTTTGCCTACGACCGCCTCACGGCCGGAGACAGGGAGAACGATGTAAGCGCGTTGTCTCTAAGGCCCGACAACGGCCCCAATAAATGGACGGCGAGGATGGGCGACGCCGAAATCATTATAGTAGGGTATGCCGGAAAAGGCCCCAAAATGGTGGAACAAAACTGGGGCGGCACCATAACCCCGGGCGGAAACCTCTATTTCTCCACAAAAACCAAAAACGGCCAAACGGTAACCCACGCCGGAGTGGCGCCGAATATGCCGGACAGCCATAAAGGTAAGGTAAAAGCCGGCGTAATCCACCACGTCAAAATATCCCTGCCGGAAATGGTGACGGCTTACTCAAGGGTAGACCGCTTCTCCGCGCAGGTAAACGGAGGCAATCAGGTATACTGGTCGGTGGAAATAAACGACATAAACAAACAAGCCGCCAAAGCCCTCTCCGACGACTTCGGGGCCATAGTTGCAAGAACCGCGATAAGGGCGGTTATACGTACCATAGCCTCGGAACAAATCCAAAAAACGGACACAGGCGTCCCCGCGCTAAACCTGCTGAAAAACGTGGGCACAGCCATTGCCGCCGACCAAATGGAGAAAGCGGACGTCCGCATGTGCTTCATGCTCCCGCAAAAAATAATAGTGACCCGAATCCCCGTACAACCCGGCGTCCACAACATAAACCTGAACGTCCACGACAAATCCGGCGGAATTATAGGCCGAAAGTCGTTTGACAACATAGATGTTAAGAGGGGAGAGAAGAAAGTTTTATTTAACAATTATTTTCTATAATAGCCTGTTAATATACGTTACGCGCCGGAGAGGACAGCCGAAAGTTTACGGTAAAATAATCCGCGCCTTGCCCTGTCCCGGCAATGGCGCGGATTTATTCACTCCGGCGGTGAGAGCCGCGAAGGAGTCTGCGGAGTAACTCGCACCCTCACATTAAACAGGACGACCATTTCCCCGCGCGGCTGACGCTCCGCGAAATGTTTTAACAACTCCTCCGCGCTGCCCCGCAAAAACTCCTCGTGTATTTTTGTCAACTCCCGCGCGATAACCACACGCACATTTCCAAGCACCGCCTTAATATCCTCCAACGCCTTGACGATTCTATGCGGGGTTTCATAAAAAATCACCGTTCTCGGCTCATCCTTCAACGATTCAAAGAGCTTCCGCCTCCGCGTCCCCTTATTGGGCAAAAAGTTCTCAAAGACGAACCTGTCCGTGGGCAGCCCGCTGGCCACAAGCGCCGCCAAAACCGCCGACGCTCCCGGAACCGGCGACACCGCAATCCCTTCGGCGAGCGCCGCCCTGACTAAGTAGAAAGCCGGGTCCGCAACCCCCGGCGTTCCGGCGTCGGTTATCAGGGCAATCTCTTTACCCTCCTCCTTTAATGAGGCGACCACCCCCGGCGTGACTTTCTCTTTGTTGAAATCGTGGTAGGCGCTTACGCGCGCGCTTATTCCCAAATGGTCAAGCAGCCGTTTCGACGTGCGCGTATCCTCGGCTAAGATAAGGTCGCATTCCGCCAGTATCTTCGACGCTCTCACGGTTATATCGGAGAGGTTGCCTATGGGCGTTGATACGATGTAGAGCATAATTGTACATTCCGCGAAATTATGAATTTGCTTGGCGCGATAAACGCGGCGCCTCGCGTTACGGTTTTTTTATGAACTTGGCGCTTGATTCCGCCCAATAGACCTCAACGCGGTTTCTCCCTTTGTCCTTCGCGGCGTAGAGCGCGGCGTCCGCCTTGTCTATGAGTTCCGTGATGTCCCTGGCGTGTTTATGGTATTCGGCAATCCCGAAGCTCATGGAGGTCTTTACATCGTGCCCGTCCGCCGTTTTGAAAACCATGGCCTCAATCTCGGCGCGTATGCGGTCCACCTTGTCTTTGGCGGTATTGCTGTCGCTTTGGTCGATTATCATCACGAACTCCTCGCCGCCGAAACGGGCGACGGCGTCTATGTTGAGGCGCACCGAGGCGTCAAGTTTGGCTGCTATGCCTTTCAACACCGCGTCGCCGAAGGGGTGGCCGTAGTTGTCATTGAGTTTTTTGAAGAAGTCTATGTCGCACAGTACGAGCGAAATCGGATGATTGTAGCGTTTGCTCGCGGCAATCTTGGTCGTCAGTATCCTTTGGAAATGGGTGCGGTTAATCAGCCCGGTCAGACCGTCGTGGGTGGCTAAGGTGTCGGTTTTGCGGATGATAAATATCTTTTCCAGCGCTATTCCGGCGCTTGTGCTCAGGCGTGAGAGCTGGCTGAAGTTAAAATCGTTGAACGCTTCATTCATCTTTGATTCTATCAGTATCATCCCTATGCGTTTGTCTATGCCTATCGGTACGACCATGAAGGAACCGAACGCGTTATTCCGCGGCTCGTCCTCCGTGTAGCGAAACTCGTAGCGCTCCTCCTTAAAGTTCCTGAAGAAACCGATATCCGTGGAGTAGGCGAGGCTCACAAGCGTTCTTGGGCCGCTGTCGTCTAACGCAAACTCCATGTCCTTGAAATACGCCGCGCCGTCGCCGTATGTCCTTACCACCTTGGCGCACATCTTGTCCTCCTCCTTCAGGCTTATGGTGAGCCTGTCGCAGGGTACCGCGTCGGAGATGGTTTCGCACATCTTGTTCATGACGGTGTCGAAATCCAGGTCTTTCCAAAAGTCTTTTTCGATGCTGCTCATGGCCGCCAGCCGCTGGTGGTCCAGGCTGTTCATGGTGTTCATGTAGGTGTAGTATATGGCTTGCCCCAATAGACTGGCGGTATTTGTCAGGAAGTCGAGGTCGCTTTTGGTATAGGCGTTTGCCTTTACGGAGTCGGCGAGCAGTATTCCCTTCGTGTCGTTCTCCGCCGTGATGGGGCCGAGGAGGATGGAGCGGATGTTCTCCGCCGGCTCGAAGTCGTGGGACTCGTCGTAGTAGAAGAGTGTGGCGTTGGCGTTTGTGAAGCCAGGTTCGTAGAAGGGTTGCAATTCCTTGGTCAGCAGGCTGCCCAAGAGGCCGCGGTTTGGGATAATCATCGCGTTTTTGTTGACAAATCCGGATTTTGAGATGTGGCGCCTGATGGCGTATTCGCCGTTGTTCGCGGGGAAGAATACGGCGATGGTATTGTGGTTTTGGAGGTGGGCGGCGGTCAGTTTTATGAACATATCGAGCATCCTGTCTACGGCAATCTCCGTCTCCTGCCACTGCTTTCTTTGGTATTCGGAGCCGAGCCTTTGACCGTGCATGGCTACGGTGTCCTTACTCACGGCCAACCCCGTCTTTGTCTGCGACGGGCTGTCGGCCTTGCGCGGCTCCGAACGGTGTTGCGCCGCGCCGCCCCTGCCGCGAGCGGTGTTGTCGAGCGGGCGCAGCAAAAACGTCAGCCCGCTCCCTATAAGCATACCGCCCAACGCCTTCGCGGCGCCGGAGTCCACGAACACCGCCATTACGCCGACAATCAGGAATACCATCGGCACAATCTTTTTTCTGTGATTTCCGAACATTGTCAAACAAATCCTTTCTCCGCCGCCGCTCTCAGCGTGTCGGCGATTACCGTTAAGACAAGCCCCCGTTCAAGCGGCTTGGGAATCACTCCCGAAAAACCTATATTGATGAGGCTCTTCGCGGTTATCCCCTCGGCAAAAGAGGTGACGGCGATTATCGGCACGCGCCTCACCGCCTCGTTCTTCACCGCCAAATTGAAGAAGCGTATCCCGTCCATCACCGGCATCGTGATGTCGGTGATGATGATATCGGGCGCCTCCTTCTCGGCCTTGGTCATCCCGTCAAACCCGTTGAGCGCCGTGACGACCTCGTAGTCGCCGTACAAAAACAGCTCCAAAAGGTCAAGCGTCGCGTGGTCATCGTCCACAATCAATATTTTCGGCATGGTTCCTCCTCAGCGCGCGGCCTTTCTGTAAAGCGCGAGCCCCACTATAAAGAAAATTACATTACCGACCCACGCTCCGACAAGTGTCGGCAAATATCCGTTCTGCGCGAAGACGAGAGCGAACCGGCTGAGTATCCAGTAAAGAAAGGAGAGCAGGAGCCCGACACCTAAGAGCGCCGTGCCCCCCCTGCGTCCCGTGCGGGAGGCGAGCGATATCCCAAAGAGTATGACGATGAAGTTCATAAACGGCAGCGCGATTTTGAACTGCAGCTCAGCCATGAACTTCTGCGCCTTCTCCCCCCTGTGTTTGGCCGCCTCTATGTGGCTCGCCAATTCCCAGTAGCTCATGGCCTCCTTGGACTTCACACGCTTCACAAGGTCGGACGGCACGGCCGTGAGAATGCTGTCCGGCATGACGTCAAAGCCCCCGGCGGTCAGTTTATCAGCCGCGAAGGCGCGAGCCTGACCTTTCACAAAGCGCCAACCCGTATCGTCAAATTCGGCCGCGTCCGCGTCCACGCGCTCCCGAAGGCCGCTTTGCGTGAAAACGTAGCGCCGCACGCCGCGGAAGAATTGCGGGCTCGTGCAAAACTCATTGAAGTAGTACATAACGTTAGGCGCGGCAAAGTAGAAGAAATTCCGCCGGTACTCGCGTATGACCGAGGGTTCCGGGTTCTGCGCCGCGGTCTTGGCGTCGCCCTCCCGCGGGGCCGCCGGCTTGCCGAAGGAGGCGCTTATCAGGGCGCGCCGCTCGTTGGCGCGCGGCAACACCATCTCGCCGCCGTAAAAGACGCCGCCGGACAGCAGCAACCCGATAAGCAAAAGCGGCATAGTCAACTGCCGCACATTCACCCCGGCGGCCTTCATCGCGGTAAGTTCGCTCAACTTGGCAAGCCTGCCGACGGAGAACATTGACGAGAGGAAGAGGACGATGGGCAACACCGTCAGAACGATAAACGGCAGAAAATACTGGTAGTAAAGTATGATTTGCTCAAAGGCGGCGTTATCGAACTTCCGCAGGTTGCTCACGTAGTCTATGGTAACAAATATCACGATAAGCGCGGCCAAAAGCCCGACGGCGTAGCTCATAAATATCCATATAAGGTACCCCGGAAGCGTTCCCGCCGCCTTATTCAGAAGCCGTCTCGGAGACCGCATCAGCGCACCCGGCAGAGCGAATATGCGGATACCCGAAAGGCGCTTGAAATGAGGCGACAGCTTCCCGAAAAATGTCTTCAGAAAACCGAAGCCGATGGTTGTCTCGCGTGTCATGAGCACAATGAGAATCACGCCGCAGAGGACTAAAAAGGCGTTGCCCGCCCACATGCCGACGGCGGGCGAAATGACCATTCTGTCCGCCATATTCTCGCCGGTTATCAGGAAGACCCAGTACATGATGAAGAAGAATACCGAGTAGCTCGCCCCCACGGCAAGCCCGCCGCGCCGCGCCATTATGCCGAGCGGCGCGCCGATGAGCACGAATATCAAACACGCCGCCGGAATCGCGAACTTCTTGTGTACCTCCACCATATACTGCGCTATGACGGCGAGGTTGGCCTTTTGGCTGTTTGAGATTTGTTCAAGGCGGCTCTCGTACCGGTTCAACAATTCCTCCGGCCTGAGGTCGTGAGGCCGCCGTAATTTTTTCTTTAACGGTATCGTTCCCGTCAGCGCCGTTAACCCGTCGGCCGCTTCTTTGGGAGTGTTCGACGCTGCCGGCGCGGTGGATTCGTTCCGCCGGGCCGTTTTTTTTGACATCGCCGCCGATTTGACGGCCGCGTTAGGTTCGGTTGGCGTGTTCGGTACGGATAAATCCGTAGATTCGGCGGAAGAATCGGCGCTTATACGCGCCCTTACGTCCGTCGCCGAGTCGAGCAGCCGCCCGCGCTCCGCCGCGAGCTGCGCGTTTGACTCCTTTGCCGTCCGCGCGGCGCGCAGCAGTTCGGCGATGGTCATCTCCCTGTCCCCGCGGCCGTCGGATGAGGTGCGTTCAAGGCGCGAGTCCACGTTCTTTATGTAGACGACCTGCTTTTTGAAGGCGGCGACAAAGTAGTCCCGGATGTTTTCGCGCGGCGTGCCGTGGGTCTCCCCGTTGAACAGGGAGAGTTCCAGGTACTCCCCGTCGCCGGTCATGCGGATGTTGCCGCTCTCGGCCACGGTCACCGAGGGATCCTGCCCCGGATTGTCGGTAAACACGCGTATGCCCTTTAAGTTGCCGCTTAGAGCGTTGACCTCCTCCACGTAGAGAGCGTAGTCTTGGAAGTCGCGTATGAGCACCCCCGGTTCTATGAACGCGGCGGGGCGCTTGCGGGAGATGTCGCCGAGAAGGTTAGCCGCCCGATGGTTCGCCTCCGGCAGGACAAGGTCGTGGAAGAAGAAGAGCGCCACCGTCACCGTTGCCGCCGCGGCCATGACCGGCACTACGAGCGCCGACATACCGCGCCCCGAAGCCTTAATCGCCGTAATCTCGTTGTCACCCGCCATGCGCCCGAAAGTCATCAGGGTGGAGGAGAGGACGGCCATAGGTATGCCGAGCGCCAAAATCCACCCAAGCTGTATCAGGAACACCTCAAGCACCACGATGGGGTCAATGTTCTTAGACACAATCTTGTCCAGCATCATTATCGCCTGCTGCATGATGAACAGGAAAACTATGATGCTAAGGGATGCTAAGAACGGGAAGATGTGTTCTTTTACTATGTATCGGTAGAGTAGCATATTTTGCCGTTTTTCTAAGGTAAGCCACCGCCGAATTCACGCGGCGCCGCGCCCGTTTTTATGTTAATATACTATGTTGGGGCGGGGGAAGTCAAAAAATACCGGTTCCGGCGGTAAGGAATGGGCGGTATCCGGGCCGCCCATAGTTTTAATTTGATTTTACACCTTCCCGGATATTATATTATGTGAGTTGCGTTTATCGGTTTCGCGGTCGGCCGGTCGGCGGGCGCCGGCGGCGCCTGAGCGTGTTTTTGAAACGGTTATAACGTTGGGGGCGGTATGCGGGTTATAGAGAAAAACTGGCATTTGGTGGAAGAAATGACCGAGCGGTTCAAGGAATTGAATCCGTATAAAGTTATTCTATTCGGTTCTTACGCTAATGGCAGCCCGACCGACGACAGCGACATCGATGTTGCCGTTATTTTAGACAGCGACGAAATTGTGAGGAATTTTAGTGAAATGATGGAGCGATCGCGTCCGGTATCGGCTGCGGTCAGAGATATCCGTTACAAAATCGCAATAGACATTCTTGTGTATTCGAAAGCCGAAATAAACTACCTGAAAGAAGATGATGACTCTTTTATAAAGGAAATAGAGAATACCGGAAAAGTTCTATATGAAAAATAAAACATCCGGTTGGGTATTTTTTGCCAACAATGATATGCTTACGGTTAAAATGATAATTGACCGACCGGAATTAACGGGGGAAGTCGCTTTTCTTTGTCAGCAGGCCATTGAAAAATACTTTAAGGGTTATTTGGCCGAACACGGCAAGGACATCCTAAAAATCCACGATTTGTTGAAATTGTATTCGGAAGTAAAGAGTATCCGAGATTGGAATTTAGATGAAATCGCGCTTGAAAAAATTAGCGACTTATATACGATGACACGTTATCCTATGAATATTAGCATGATGTCGGGCGAACGCCTGCCGACGATGGAAGACGCCAGGGGTTATTGGGAATTTGCCAAGAAGGTTGAAGCTGTTTTTATGGAGTTGGTTGGGAAATAATGCGGGTGTGAAAAAAATTAAAGATTTTGACATCCGCTCCCGCGGTAATCTATATTTTATAGTTTGGAACCCGCGTAAATCGGCAAGAACCGATTTTGCGGCGGTGGCCGAAACCGTAGACCGTAAACCTGATAAACGTTAAAAAAGGAACAAAAATGTCTAAAAAGGCAGTCTCCCCGCTCCAGACCGCCCGCGCGGCCTACAAACCCAAGTTGCCAAAGGCCTTAGCCGCGCACGGCAGCTCAATGAAGGCTGCAAAGGGCGAGCCTACGCAGTCCGTGGCCGACCAGCACGAGATTAAGGCGCTCTTCCCCAATACCTACGGGCTTCCCGTGGTAACCTTCGACTCGCCCTCCGAGGGAAAGACCGGCGCGCTCAAGGTCGGCGTGATACTCTCCGGCGGGCAGGCGCCGGGCGGGCACAACGTTATAGCCGGTTTGTACGACGGGTTGAAAAAAATCAACGCGAAGAGCGAGCTCTACGGGTTCCTGGGGGGGCCCAGCGGCCTCATCGACAACAAATACCTGAAGCTGGACGGCCCGCTTGTGGACGAGTACCGCAATACGGGCGGGTTCGACATCATCGGGTCGGGGCGCACCAAACTTGAGAAAGAGGACCAGTTCGACAAAGTTATTGAGAATTGCAAGGCGCTCGGCGTAACCGCGGTCGTCGTCGTCGGCGGCGACGATTCTAACACAAACGCCTGTATGCTTGCCGAGTACTGCGCCAAAAAGGGCTCGGGGCTCCTGGTAGTGGGTTGCCCAAAGACCATAGACGGCGACCTGAAGAACGAGTGGATAGAGGCGTCGTTCGGGTTCGATACCTCAGCCAAGGTGTACTGCGAGCTTATAGGCAACATCCAGCGCGACGCGAACTCCGCGAAGAAGTACTGGCACTTTGTCAAACTGATGGGGCGCAACGCCTCGCACGTCGCCCTGGAGTGCGCCCTGCGGACGCACCCGAACATCACGCTAATCTCCGAAGAGGTGGCCGAAAAGAAGAAGACGCTGCACGAGATTATCCAGGAAATAGCCGCCGTCGTGAAGAATCGCGCCGAGAACGGCAAAGATTTCGGCGTGGTGCTCGTCCCCGAAGGGCTCATTGAGTTTATTCCGGAGATGAAGGTGATGATTGAGGAGTTGAACGACCTGCTCGCCGCCAACGCCAAATTTTATGAAACGCTTACCAGCGACGACGAAAGGTGGCAGTTTGTAAACAGGACGCTTTCGGCGGCGGCCTCCCATACTTTCTCCTCCATGCCGCTTGAAATCCAGAGGCAGCTCCTGGCCGACCGCGACCCGCACGGCAATGTTCAGGTCTCCCGCATCGAGACGGAGAAACTGCTCATAGAGATGGTTGTGGAGCAACTGAAAGAGTGGAAGGCCATGGGCAGCTACACCGGCAAATTCTCCACTGTCAACCACTTCTTCGGCTATGAGGGCCGTTGCGCCGCTCCGTCGAACTTCGACGCGGACTACTGCTACAGCCTGGGCTACACGGCGTCAAGCCTGATAGGCGCCGGGCTTACCGGATACCTCTCGTCCATTCGCAACCTGACCAAACCCGCCGACCAGTGGGTAGCCGGCGGCATCCCGCTTACAATGATGATGAACCTGGAGCGCCGCCACGGGAAAGACACGCCCGTCATAAAGAAAGCGCTGGTGGAGCTCTACGGCAAACCCTTCTTAGAGTTCGCCGCCCACCGCGAAAAATGGGCGCTCTTAGACGACTACCAGTATCCGGGGCCGATACAGTATTTCGGCCCGAGCGAGGTTTGCGACATTACTACCGCGACTATTTTGCTGGAGAAGAATTGATAGAGCTGTAAACGGCCCTCGCCGCCCGTATCGCCGCCGGGGGCCTTTTCTTATACTCGTATTTGTCCCATACCCGTTCCACTTTCGCCGTGTCTCTCATTACCGCCGACGCCGTAAGCAACGACGCTATGAGCATCTGATTGCTCAAGTGGTCGGCGATAGTGTCCGCCTCCATGGGCAGCAGGCTTAGCGCCATCCGCCGCGTCTCCGGTATGTCGTAGCCGCACAGCGCCCTGAAATAGGCCAGCCACTCTTTGTCTGTCTCCGATAATTCCCTCTTCGCGATTTTCCCCTCAATGGCGTCCCACAACTCCCGCGTCTCATCGGCGGACAGGTACGGCAATGTCTTTTGCAAAATTTGCACTATGGCGCTCTGTATCTGCGAAAAGGTTATCATCTGCGGCCGCGTCTCGGCGTAGTCAAGTATGAAAATAGAGGCCGAAAGCGAACCGTGCGTCGTGTCGTCGTTCACAGCCCTCGCGCTGAATACGACCTCTTGGGCCAATGACTTCGCCTTGTGGATGTCATACAGGTTGTATATGTCGGGATACGTCCGCGTCGGTATCAGGCTCATGTACGCGGTGTCGGCGAACAGCGTCTTCCTGATTGGGACGATGAACTCCCGTATGTCGTCTATCTCCTTCGCGGAACTGCCCATGAAGCGGTGCTTGGCGGCGTAGAGGTCGACGTAAGAGTGGTAGTCGCTGTTTGCCGGCGTCGTTTTGTAGGTCTTTATCAACGGGTCGAAAAACGTCTTGTCGGCGTAGCGGATAAGGTGAAAATCATCCATGCCGGAGAAGCCCATCTTCTTCATGTTCTCCGATATCGGCTGGTAGATGAACACGTCGCGTTTCAGGCTTATGTCGGTGTTCTCATCCCTGGCGGCTATCACTATCAAGTCCGAGCCGGCCATGTAGAGTTCGTATTTCGGGAATGATTCCCCAAGCGCCTTCAGTATGGATACCAGTATGGTGACGTCGGCCTCGTATTTGTGGAACCACTGCACCAGTATCCCGCCCTCGTTTATGTGCCTGCGGATGTGGCTGAAAAACTCTTGTGAGAAGAGGCTTGACACGCCGCTCACCCAGGGGTTGGACGGCTCGGAAACGATTACGTCGTAGGCGCGGTTCTGCGCCGCGAAGTAGGTCTTGGCGTCGTCAAAGCGTATGTGGCAGCGCGGGTCGTTGAAGGTGTTCTCCACCTTAGCCCCTATCTTTTTGGCGAGTTTTGCCATTGCCGGCTCAATCTCCACCACGTCGAGGCTCTCTAAGGTCGGGTCGTAGAGCAGATAGTGCGCCGTCATTCCCGCCCCCATGCCGATTACCGCCGCCGTCCGTATCTCGTCGCGTACGCTCATAGGCAGTAAGCCGAGCAGCGACATGGTGTACTCGTCGCTGCTGTACTCCTCCTTGAACCCCACGCTGGCGTCGGGTTTGCCGTTTGTGGAGAGCACTAAGTTGTCGCCGGATTTGAAGAGCGTGATGGACGCGGTTTTCCCGTCTATGTGTTCTACCACGCGTTTGGCGTTGGAGATAGTCCCGTAGCGGAAGACTCCCGAAGAGGCGAGCACCGGGTCGAGCTTTGAGAACGCGACGGCCGCGACGAGGACGACGAGGCAGGCCGGCTGCGCTATGGTGCGTGTCAGGCTCTGCTTAGTCTCGGCGAATTTATAGAGTACGTAGAGTCCGAGCGCCATGTCAAGCGCGCCGCCCGCGGTGATGAGGCACTTGAGCCCCGTAAGCTCCATTAGCCCCCACACCGCGATTATCACCCCAAGTATCCCGCCGGCGGTATTTACGGCGTAGACTTTGCCTATGGCCGCCTCGCCGTACCCGCGCCTGTAGAGCATATTGATGATAAGCGGTATGACCATTCCGGCGCATATAGTGGAGGGAAGCATTGTAATCATACAGATAAGGTGGCTGATGACGTTGAACAGGATGTAGCCAGAGGCGTTCCGGTCGAGCGCGTCGATGGTAAATACCATTATTTTGAATAAACTCCCGTATGTAAAGAGCGTGAGGATAGCGCTCGCCCCCATTATTATCTGTACGATGCCGAGAAAGCGCGGCGCGTTTTTCACCGTGTCTAATTTGTTGCGGACAAAGAAACTGCCCAGCGCGAGGCCGAGTATAAAGGCGCTTAGCATAAGTTCAAATGAGTGCGTGGAGCTGCCGAGGACAAGGCTGAGCATCCGTATCCACCCTATCTCGTACATGAACGAGGCCACCGCGGTGCCGCAGGCGACAAAGAGCAGGGGATAGTAGTCTTCGCGTTTGTCGGGGATTGCGAAGATGACGCTGCTCTTTGCGTTTATGGCGGAGATGTCGTTCAGTTCGTCGTCAAGCGGTAAGTCGTCAATATCGGTATTGATATTTGTACCGATACTGTTATTGACATCGGCATTGACAGTATTAATATTTGTATTGGTATTGATATTACTACCGGTATTATCATTATTTATACTTGTACCTGTATTTGTATTGATGCCGGTATTAATACCGTTATTATCGCTGTTGCTGTTATTACTGTTACCGCTACCGATAACGGCATTTTCAGTCCGATCGCTCAAACAAAGCGCCAATATCGACATCCCCACAAACAGGTCTATCGCCCCGCCCGATATAATCGCCCCCTTAAGCCCCCATTCTCTCACGAGATAAAACCCGCTTATCAGCACGCCGATAGACGCCCCGAATGTGTTGACAAAGTAGATGAACGAGGTTTTGTACCCGCTAAGCCCCGGAAAGCGCCGCAGGATTCCCCCCGCCATAAGCGGGAACGTGGCGCCCAAGAGCATTGATTGCGGCAGGATGATGAGCGCCGACGAGCCCCATTTATACAATGATATCAATACAGGCTTACCGAGAAACGGAAGTATGGTTGAGAATGAGGTATCGATATACCGAATGAAAAAATCATGAAAGGCAAACGCTGACACTCCCAGCGCGATTTCCACTATGGCGTACCAAAGGAGCAAATCCCGAACCCTGTTGGCCCACACCGCCGCAAGCCACGACCCTAGAGCCATCCCCCCCATGTATATCACTAAAACCAGTGTTTGGGAATAAGCCGCGTGGCCGAGAAACTGTTTTAAATATTGCGACCAGACAGATTCGTATATCAGCCCGGATATGCCCGATATGAAGAACAGCGTGAAGTACAGGTATGATATGGGCGATACGGAGGAAGCGGTTTTTGCGTTGATGGCGTCGTTTTGCATTGCGGTTATCCTTTCTATTTTTTCAAAAATTCATACTCATAAACTTTCGGTTCTATCTTTTCCGCCAACACCTTTAACGCCGCGCGCAAGGCGTCAATCAATTCATTATATCGTTCATCGCCGCTTTTGCTGTTCATTATCCCCTTAGCGTTTCTGCCCTGAAAATGCTCCCTAATATCATAGTACGAAGCGTTTCCGGCGGCGTTTGGCTGCGCGTGATAGTGCCTCCATAGCTCTTCGCCGGCCTTGAACACGTTTTGGGCGGACTTGGAAAACTTGCGCGGCCGCTGAGCGGAGTCGAAGCGCGTTTTTGGTTTATGGCCGCCGCCCCCGCCGCTTCCTCCGCCGTCTGTATCAAAGAAACTTCCGTAAAACAGCGACGCCGGTTCCGCCAAAACATAGTCCGTTTCACCCTTTCCAGCGATGAAATCGGTCTTAAAATCGCTGTCGAAGTTGTTTTTGGCGCCGACGTCGTATTCGGCAAACGGAATCCAATGGTTTACGCCGTGCTTTGAAGAGATATTGTTCTGGCTGTGAAACAGGGTACAGGCTAAACAGTCGTTTTGAAATATCGTGTCTGTCTTCCAACCGTCGTTTGGGTATAAAAACTGGTCGCGGTCGTTTAGCCACGTGGCCGGGATGCAGTGGCGGACGGCGAAGTAAATTGACGCCTGAATCAAATTATTGCGCGCGATGTTAAAAACAACGTCATGGGCGATGATTTTCTTTGTCGAGGAACAAATTTGAACTTTATTGCTATTTTGAAAATCATTGCCTGCATAGCAAAGTTTGGCGATAGTGTCGACACTCGCGACGCCGTTGAAAGGCTTTATCCAATCGTTTATATACTTGCAACCGCGTTCGGCTCGATACGTTTTTTTTCCGATGTAATTACCGTTGACGTCAAAGACATCAACCGAAGCGGTTTTGAAGAGTTTTTCATCGGCGGTATCCCATACCTTAAAACCTATGGGGAATTGACCTTTTACATTATCAAAAGTATTTGCCGGAACAATAAAACACTTTTTTAATTTCGCTAAAAAAAAATTCCTGAAGTCTTTGAAATTAGGAGCTATTAACGCTTTCTGCGTTGAGAACTCACCGATTTTACAGCCATGCAACTCAAAATAAATTCTCGACATAAAATGCGCGAAAATTTCGTTTCTTGCTTTGCCTGTCTTATCGAAAAACTTAACGGATGTTTTATTCCTTGTAGCAACGCCTGTTTTATTCTTCTTTGTGCCGACTCTTGTGGCGGTAGATGTGGCTTCCGCGTATGGCGGGTTTATGTATACAATCAACTTTTTCCGCCTCTTCTCATCGTTAATAATATCCCGCAGCCCTTTCGGCAGTTTTTTAAAGTCGTCGTTCAAAAAATCAAACTGAAACACGTGGTCGTCGAGCAGATTCGCCCCGTTCTCAATCCGGTCGCGCATAACGTCAACGTCGGCTTTATCCAGCGTGGACGCCCAAATATTGTATTTGTTGGTAAGTCCCGCAAGCAAATTCCCCGTTCCGGCCGCGCAGTCCCAAACACAGTAATTGTCCTGCCAATCCTCTCCCAGAACGTCGGCAATATATTTTTGCGAAAGTTCCACCCAAATTTTAGGAGTGTAAAAACTGCCTTTGCGTTCCCTTATATCCTGGGGGACAAGCAAGTCACGGCGGTCTGTCATATAATCCCAATATTCCTCTTTAGGCGGACGCCCGTATTTCGCCCAAAATTGCGTATGCGCCCTCTGTTTATCGCAAAAATCGACCTGGGACGACGTTAGGAAGCCCATATCGTTTTTATGGCGGCCCATCACATATACCGTTTTTCTTAAGACTACGAACAACTTTTCTTTAAGCGTCTGATTCTCGCTTGAAAGCAGGTCGGCGAGATAAAAATCGCCGTCGATAATCCCGGCCTTTTTCATTCTTTCCCAATTATTTACCATTATTGTAGG